>JAATGW010000790.1 GCA_015654495.1 Chitinophagales bacterium | reverse complement strand
AGAACAATTGATGATTCAGCAGGCTGAGAGGGATTTTGCCCGTAATGAGTGCAAAGCAGGAGTGATTGAAAGAGATGAACTCCAGCAATTTCCCAGAGAACAAGTGATGAAACTGGCTGACCTGGGATTTATGGGAATGATGGTGAGTCCTGAATATGGTGGCGCAGGGATGGACACAGTGAGTTATGTACTGGCAATGGAAGAAGTGAGCAAGATTGATGCAAGTGTAAGTGTTTGTATGAGCGTAAACAATAGCCTGGTATCCTGGGGACTTGAGCAGTATGCAAGTGAAGAACAGAAACAAAAATACCTGACCCCGCTGGCAAGAGCTAAGAAAGATGGCGAATTGTATATTGGCGCTTTTTTGCTTAGTGAACCTGAGGCCGGCAGCGACGCAACTTCGCAACGTACCACAGCAATCGATATGGGAGATTATTATCTTCTGAATGGAATAAAAAACTGGATCACCAACGGAAATTCTGCTTCGCTCTAACTTGTGAGAGCACAAACAGATGCATCAAAAGGAAGTAAGGGAAGAAATGTGCTGATTGTAGAAAAAAACTGGCCGGGTGTAACAGTTGGTGCAAAAGAAAACAAACTGGGTATCCGCGGCAGCGACACGCACAGCATTCTATTTAATGATGTAAAAGTGCCAAAGGAAAACAGGATAGGTGCTGATGGATTCGGGTTCAGTTTTGCCATGAAAACACTTGCCGGCGGCAGGATCGGAATCGCATCGCAGGCACTGGGTATTGCAGCTGGCGCATATGAACTCTCGCTTGAGTATTCCAAACAAAGGAAAGCCTTCGGTAAAGAAATTGCACAACACCAGGCCATTCAGTTCAAACTCGCGGATATGGCTACACGAATAGAAGCCTCAAGGCTGATGTGCCTGAAAGCTGCCTGGGAAAAAGATCAGAACCTTGATTATGCTTTAAGTTCGTCCATGGCAAAAGTTTATGCTTCCGAAACAGCTATGTGGGTTACAACCGAAGCTGTACAAATACATGGTGGGTATGGCTATGTAAAAGAATACCATGTGGAGCGCCTGATGCGTGATGCCAAAATCACCCAGATATATGAAGGCACCAGTGAAGTTCAAAGAATCGTTATAGGCCGGCAGATCCTCAAATAATTCCGGCATTTCTTCCTAAAATGAAAGATCTATTATGCCGGTAATAAAAACAGAGGGGATATCAAAACAATACAATTCACAATACGTACTGAAAAATATTTCAGTTGAAATTGAACCGGGTCAGATCATCGGTTATATCGGACCAAATGGCGCCGGTAAAAGCACAACTATAAAAATTCTTTCAGGTCTGCTTGATGATTTTGAAGGCGAGGCTGAAGTACTGGGTATGAATATCCGGACACATTCACTTGAGATCAAACAGCAGATAGGTTATATTCCTGAAAATGCTGCTCTTTATGAAGTGCTTTCACCCATGGAATACCTTCGTTTTGCAGGAAGGTTGTATGGAATGAAGGAAGATGCCATAACTCATAAGTCGGGTGAATTGTTGCGGCTATTTAAACTCAAAGATCAGGCAGACCAGCGCATGAATGCATTCAGTAAGGGTATGAAACAGAAAGTTCTGCTCATTTCCGGATTGATGCATAACCCCGAAATTATTTTTCTTGATGAACCACTTAGTGGACTTGACGCGAATGCGGTTATCCTCGTAAAAGAAATTCTCAGTCAGCTGAAACAAGCGGGAAAAACAATTTTCTATTCCTCCCATATAATGGATGTTGTCGAGAAGCTGAGTGACAGGATCATCATTTTAAATCAGGGTGCAGTAATTGCTGATGGCACTTTTGAATCATTGCGTCAGAATGATACCTCTGGTTCACTCGAAAAAATATTTACTTCTCTCACGGGTAATACCGGTCATGGTTCTACAGCAGGCGAATTTATTGATATCCTGAATGACTAACCCATGGAAAAATTACTGGTAAAATTATTCAGGTTACTAAAACCTTTTTTCAGAAAATCAGATCCCGATTTTGAAAAGATGATGGTTATCCTCGAAACAAAATTATTGATGGATAATCGTCGGGTGAACATGAGCTGGAAAAATGAAGCACAGAAGAATCGTTCGGGCCAGCTGACCAAAGTACTGATCATCTACACCATTTTTGGATTTCTGATGGGGATGGTCATTTTCTTTTCAGAACAGCTACTGACGGTAATGATTATCCTGCATTCTTATATTCTTTTCATGATGGCGATGACGCTCGTAACTGATTTTTCTTCAGTTCTTCTGGATACAACGGACAATCAGATCATACTTCCAAAACCCGTAAGCAGTAAAACACTGTTTCTTGCACGTAATTTTCATATCCTCATTTATCTTTTGCAGTTCACGGTTGCCATTGCACTTGGAAGCTGGATTTTTACATTTA
Organism: Chitinophagales bacterium; assembly: GCA_015654495.1. Lineage (GTDB taxonomy): Bacteria > Bacteroidota > Bacteroidia > Chitinophagales > Chitinophagaceae > Pollutibacter. The sequence continues at coordinate 516 of JAATGW010000790.1, read as the reverse complement.
TAGTATATGGATTTTTGACCGGAATTGCTTTGATTTTAACAACATTTCTAACGGTACTTCTGGCGGTTTTTATTACCTATTTTCTGTATCTGGCTATGTTACGTTTCAACAGTGAGCAGAAGATCAAAGAAATTATTACCTGGTTTCAGATGTTCATGACCATACTATTCTCGTTCAGCTACCAGGTTTTCCCGCGGATTTTGGATTTTACAAATTTCAGAGAAGCCATCCACCTTAAATGGTATACATATTTCTTACCCCCTGTCTGGATGGCGGTTACAGTGGAATCAATCCGCCAGTTTAATTTCGATCTTCCTCACCTGGCAATGATAGTATTATCTGTTTTGGTGCCCGTGACCGGTTTTTATTTGCTGATAAAATACCTTGCTCCTGGTTTTTCAAGAAAATTGCAGGCCATGCAGCAGTCAGCCTCGCCCGTAAACACAGAACTAAAGGATGGAGAAAAACCAGCAGGTCAGAATTTCATTGAGAAACTGGCAGGTCTGATTTCTTTTT
>JAATGW010000457.1 GCA_015654495.1 Chitinophagales bacterium | reverse complement strand
GACCGAAGAAGAATGCCTGGATGAAATAAAAAGGATCATATCCAAAACAGGTGCTCCTGCAAATGGTGGTTTTGACCGTATCAGATCTTTGCCACCAAAAAAAGATCCTGCTGATCTATATGGCCTCTTTCCCGCGGACCCGGCCAAACCCTATGATATGGTTGAAATCATCGAAAGGCTGGTAGATGATTCATAGTTTGATCAGTATAAACAGGATTATGGAAAAACTATTCTCTGTGGCTATGCACGTATCGACGGTTGGGCGATTGGTATTGTCGCAAATCAAAGAAAAATTGTAAAAAGCAAACGTGGCGAAATGCAGATGGGTGGCGTGATTTATAATGACAGTGCGGATAAAGCAGCACGCTTTATTATGAACTGTAATCAGAAAAAAATTCCGCTTGTATTTCTCCAGGATGTAACTGGTTTTATGGTTGGAAGCCGTAGTGAACATTCAGGAATTATAAAAGATGGCGCAAAAATGGTTAATGCCGTTGCCAATTCAATTGTGCCGAAAATTACAATCATAGTCGGCAACTCCTATGGAGCCGGCAACTACGCAATGTGTGGTAAGGCTTATGATCCGAGATTTATTTTTGCATGGCCTTCTGCAAAAATCGCCGTAATGGGCGGCGAACAGGCCGCAAAAACTTTGTTGCAAATCCAGGTTTCCGGGTTGAAAGCAAAGGGCCAGGTAATCGACCCCGAAACAGAAAAAAAATTGCTGGGCGATATCACAAAAAAATACCAGGCGCAGACAAGTCCTTACTATGCCGCTGCGAGATTATGGGTTGATGCAATCATAGATCCGGTGGATACAAGAGCAATTATTTCAGAGTCGCTTTCTGCAGCCAATCATGCGCCGGTGACCGATTCCATGAGGTTGGGTGTTTTTCAGGTTTAACTGGTAACTGGTAACTGGTAGCTGGGTACTGGTTACTAGCAACCAGACACCAACATCCAGACACCAGAGACCAGACACCAGAAATACCAAGCTGAGCAACTGAGCGTTATATATATATGCGACTGCCCCGACCGATATATTTCCTTCTTTTTCTGGCTTTCAGCATTTCATGTAACAAACCAGGCCTCACAGACACTGTTTCTGAACCTGATTTGTCATTCACAGAATCATTTGATGATGCAATACTTGCTGAAGCAAACGGATGGATTTTCCGGAATCTAAGCGTATCCGAAGGCAGCAGCGCATGGAGAAATCCTGCAAACCCGCCTTTTAATTCGTATAAAACCAACAGCGCAGTTAACGGCTATTTGTGGACTGATTATAACTCCACTTCTTCAAGCGGTGGAACAATAAGTAACTGGGCTATTTCTCCGGTAATCAAATTTCATAACGGTGATGAAATCAGTTTCTACACAAGAGCTCAGATCTTTTTCTATAATGACGACTCATCTGATTATGTAAATCGCCTGCAATTTCGAATCAATTTAAATAACAAAGAGACAAACGCAGGTGCTGGCTCTGATGCAGGAGATTTCAATACGCTTCTTCTTGATATCAACCCTGAATACCGCGAATTTTTGTATGATGCTTTTATTGCCGGAGATCCTGCTGTAAGACTGGCTTTCCCTCATCGCTGGACAAAATTTACTATCACCATCAAAGACCTTGTCACACCTGTCGAAGGACGGTTTGCATTCCGGTATTTTCTTGAAAATGGTGGACCTGGCGGACGAGGCTCATCAGTTGGTATTGATGAAGTGACGTATAATCAAGTCAGGTAATTCCTATTTCCTCTTCGGATTCAACCATCTCTTCATCATTCAATGGATTAACTATTTTGATGTTATCAACCACATAAACAAAGTTCAGCGCAGAAAAGCATTCTTATTATTATCCTGATTAATTTTACTCCTTCAAAAAATCAGGACAATGACAATCCCCATATATCAGGTCGACGCTTTCTGTTCAAATGTATTCAGCGGTAATCCCGCTGCAGTCTGCCCTATCGACAGGCCAATTCCGGAAGAGCTGATGCAGAAAATTGCAGCAGAAAATAATCTTGCCGAAACTGCTTTTATTTTCCCCGAAGGAGATATTTTCCAAATCCGCTGGTTTACACCTTCTGTTGAAGTTGCACTTTGCGGCCACGCGACGCTTGCATCAGCATTCGTGTATTTTAATCAGCTGGGATATACTCAACCGGAAATAAGATTTAATTCTAAAAGCGGAATTCTGATCGTAAAAAGAAACGAAGATGGGAAACTGACACTGGATTTTCCCGCGGATTTTCCGGAGCCCGTGGACAATCCGCCATCGGAAATTTTCAGTGGATTGAAAATAACACCTGTGAAAGTGTACAAAGGAAAATTTGACTACCTGGTTGAACTCGAATCAGAAGCCGATATTGCGGGTTTAAAACCAGATATGCGCCTCATTTCGGCTATACCTGGTCGTGGAGTTGTTGCTACCGCTGCCGGTGAAAATGTTGATTTTGTATCGCGGTGTTTTTTCCCGCAATCAGGAATTGATGAAGATCCCGTAACAGGATCTGCACACTGTATGACAACTGCATACTGGGCGCAAAAAACGGGTAAAACGATTTTCAAAGCGATACAATTGTCCGCAAGGCGCGGTTGGCTTGAATGTGAACTTAAGGGTGATCGTGTACTTATGAGTGGTATTGGAGTACTATATCTGAAGGGCGAAATTTTTGTACCTGATGTTGAATGAAAACGGACTAACAATCTATACTGACGGATCCGCACGCGGAAACCCCGGTCGCGGTGGTTACGGAGTGATACTGATCTGGAAGGGAGTAAAAAAAGAATTTTCAAAAGGGTTCAGGCTTACTACAAATAACAGGATGGAGATCCTTTCTGTAATTGTCGGCCTTGAAGCACTTACCCGGAGCGGATTGAATATTACTGTTTATTCTGATAGTCAGTATGTGATCAATTCGATCACCAAAGGCTGGCTCGAGAAATGGATGCGAACCAATTTCGCAGGTGGTAAAAAAAACAGTGATTTATGGAAACGTATGCACCCGCTTTTGAAAAAGCATAAGATCAATTTCGTGTGGGTTAAAGGTCATGCCTCCAATCCTTACAATAATCGCTGTGATGAACTGGCAACTGCGGCCGCCGATGGTAATGATCTGGACATCGATCATTTCTATGAGGACAACGAACGTTGAACGTAGGATTAGGTAGTTTGCCCGAGTTTTTAGGCCAGACTTGGTTTTCAGGATATTCTTTACACGTGCCATTGTCGGCATCTTTAAAATTTTAGTAAAATCAGGTACAAATTGATATTTGATTTTTATATGGCAAAACTACCGTGAAGTTGGTCTTACGCCCTTTCAGGGCTTGTACTTCCGGTAGATCTTTTTCTATTGTCTTACACCCTTTCAGGGCTAAGAACGTAAATCAAAATTTCAAGAAAGAAATTATCCTCGCTATAATATCCAGGGAATTTGCCTCTTTTATCAAATCCACAAAAAACACTGGATAATGGTACTCTGATAACTTTTAGCAATGCAAATTAGCAAAGTTTCTTAGCCGCCACGGCGGGCGTCAGACCCAAATCAACCGCTATGAGTTTTAACAGTGGTCGGTGTCCAGCCTTCGAAATGTCAAATCACTTAACCAGCAGCATAGTCAATATGCTAACCTATCATCGGTTAAACTACCTAAATCTACGTTTAACGTTCAACGTTATAGGCTTGCTTTGCAAAATATCTCTTCAAAAGATAAGCTCCGCCGAATAAAACAGCACTGAAGAAAACGGTACCATAGATGCTTCCCTGCAGAAATGGAAGCCCATCGTTATAGCATTGTAGAAGTCCTTCGAAAGTTTTTGGACGATTATAGCCGCCGCCGCCGATCCATACCATAAAATTGGACGCGACAAAATAAATCAAAGGCGCTATTATTGAGCCAGCAAGAATATGAGAGATTTTTTCAGGTTTCATAAAAAATCCTATCACTGTGAGGGCAGCAAAAAGAAGGTATATCCCAATCTGACCCGAATAAAATCCCTGGATCTCGCTGAGGCCATTGATGTAAAGCACCTGGTAAATAAGATCAGAAATAAGCATTGACAATACAGGAACTGCAAACGACAGCTTTTTGTCCTTAATAAAAGATCCGCCAAAAATCGCCATGGCAATCTGGGGAGCAAAACCCCAGGGTCTTCCCGGAATTGCACGATATACGGCAGCAATTACAATAAGAACAATAAAAGAGATCAAAATGCTACGATCCTGTTTCATGCCATGGGTTTGAACTGCGAAATTAAGCATTTAAATATTTTAATCAAGCCACTGATTCCTTTTGAATCAAATGTCCCCTCCTACAACATATCCACAGGTACCCCAGCTGTATACCATTCGCAATCAGATATGGCTTTCACAATATATGTTTCATTGGCTCCCAGGAAAACTGCATCACCTTTTTTAACAGCTATTCTGGCTTCATTCTCCCATTCTCCCGCACCATTCATCATGATCGCAATTTCAGGGCCCGTTGTCCTTCCTTCGAGAATCTGCCCAGCCCTGAGATTGTAATGATATATAATGAAATCGGGTACGGGACATGGAAAAATCTTCATATTACCGCGTTGAACGCCCTGCATCACTTTCGGGTGAGTATATTCGAACACTGTATGCTTAAGTAATTCCGGAACATCAATGTATTTCGGAGTTAATCCGGCCCGGAGTACATTATCAGAATTTGACATCAGCTCCATATTCTGGCCCTCCATATAAGCATGCGGAACTCCGGCAGCCTGAAATATCCCCTCTCCTTTTGAAAGCTGTACAATATTGAAAAAGTAAATAGAGAAGATTCCGCGATCAAGATTTTTAAACACCGGTTTCGAATTTACCAGTACACGACCGGCCCAGAAATCCGGTGAGGATTTCTGTAATGAACCTGCTTCATAAAGCGGTACAATCTTCTCAGCCAGCGGTGCAAGCAGCTGATCAACACCTTCCTGTGGAAGCTCCATCACATACTGGTATAATCCTCCTATACCTCGCGATTCGAAAACGGGAGAAAGTGCGCTGAACCATTCACTATTTTCCAGGATTTGCGGCAGCAGCGGCGAGAACCCATGTAATAACCAGAAATCACTCAACGCAATCATCACTTCCGGCTTGTGGTTCCTGTCTTTATAATTTCTATTATGTGCATTGAGTGCGATCCCCGCTTCATTTTCACGATCAAAGCCTTTTTCTGCCTCCGCTTTTGAAGGGTGTACCTGTATGGAAAGCATATCTTTCACATCAAGCACTTTAAGCAGGTAAGGCAATTCTTTAAAATTGCGATCAACTTCTTCGCCCAGGTATTTCACCGGGTCAGACTGAATCAGATCTGAAAGTAAAACAAAGTCATTATCGTTTAGCCTTACACGTGCTGTACCACCGGAATGTGTACCAAGCCAGTATTCTGCAAAGGGTTTCTGTTCAGGGTTGGGTATTGACAATAAAGAAGGAATAAATTCTGTTCCGCCCCACGCATAGTGCTGTATTTTTCCGTTCAAAAGGTGCATAAAAACGTTTTTTCTGTTTGATTTCCGATATAGTTTCGAAGATAACCAATTCGGCATTTTCATGGCAAAGCATATGGACACAGGCAAGGAGGGAGAGGATCTCGCTGCTGCATGGCTGCAGGAAAAAGGATTTGAAATTATCAGGAGAAACTGGCGATCAGCAAAATATGAAATTGATATCATCGCTACACTGGATGATTGCATTCATTTTGTCGAAGTGAAAACAAGAAAAACAGACAATTTCGGATTTCCGGAAGAACAGGTGGGTAAAAATAAGCTGCGGCAATTTATTGACGGCGGCAGTGAATATATGTTTCAATCGGGAACCTGGAACAAGGTAAGATATGATATCCTGGCAATCAATATTACAGAAGAAGCAACCGAGTACCTTTTTATTGAAGATGTATATCTTTAAAAAACAATCTTCAATCAGTTGCAACAAATCTGATTCACCTGAAAAAATTGCTGAGGCCATTTTCATTCAAAGCCTGACTTTGCAAGTATTTCCATTTTTTCAATCCAGCGATAAGTTGCCGGACAATATTCAATATTCTGTTTGTGAATATGAACATAGTCTTTCATTTTTTTTCTGTTGAGATGAGGGAATCCGGCACAGTCAACGGGTCTGTGTTCATAAATTGAACACATATTGGTATTCAGATCAAGAAACTGGCATGGGGTGCTCACATTCATCCAGTCGCCCGTCTTATCAAGATAAAGCCATTTCGCACGAAATTCCTTTACCGTCATTCCGAGGTGTTCCGATATGCGTTTAATATCCGACACCGTGTATGTCGGCGACATTTTTTTGCAACAGTTTGCACAACTCAAACAGTCAATTTCTTTCCACACTTCTCTATCTACTTCTGCAGAAATCTGGTCCAGCTTTTTAGGAGGTTTATTTTCCAGCTTTGTAACGAAGCCTTTCATCCTTCGCTTATTGGCCTTCCAAAGTTTTTTAAAATGCCTGAAATTGACCGCTTCCATTCGGAGTTAAAGATTATAGATTGATGGCTAATAGTTAATTTGCGAAAATAGTAGTTTAATTCTGATTTAAACATTCACCTGATAGCCGGAAATGCAATTCGGAATAAGTGGTTAATAACTATCCGGAGTGAACAATGTACAGAAGCCTTTTGGATTAAAAAAACAAAGATGTGGGAGCCCTATAAAAAAGGATTTGTTGCCTATCTCAGGCTTGAAAAATCGCTTGCTGAAAACTCAGTAGAAGCCTATTCACGCGACCTTGAAAAACTGACCCAGTTTCTGCAAAGTACAGGGAAAATGAAGCAACCCGAAGGCATTGTATTGAAAGACCTGCAGGAATTTGTGCAATGGATTGCAGAGCTGGGCATTAGCGACAGGTCGCAGGCCAGGATAATATCCGGCCTGCACACGTTTTTCGGATACTGTATTGATGAAAACATAGTGCGCGCGGACCCAAGCGAATTACTCGAGGCCCCGAAACTGAAACGCGCCTTGCCGGATACACTCAGCTTTGAAGAAATAGAAAAGATCATCAAAGAAAACGACCTCAGCACTCCTGAAGGCACCCGAAACAAAACCATCCTTGAAACCCTCTACAGTTGCGGGCTCCGGGTAACTGAACTGGTCACTTTAAGAAGATCACATCTCTATACCGAAACAGGATTCATCCGTGTTATAGGTAAAGGCGATAAGGAAAGACTGGTACCAATCGGAAGAGAAGCCGTAAAATACCTCAACATATATCTGGAAACCATCAGGCCGCATATACCTGTACAACCCGGTTTCGAAGATTTTGTGTTCCTGAATCGCCGCGGCAAAAAGCTCACCAGGATCATGATTTTCTATATCATCAGGGATCTTGCCGCTAAAGCCGGCATCACCAAAACAATTTCCCCCCATACCTTCAGGCATTCATTTGCAACACATCTTGTTGAAGGCGGTGCCGACCTGCGCGCAGTTCAGGAGATGCTGGGTCATGAAAGCATTACCACAACTGAAATTTATACCCATCTCGACAGGGAATTTCTGCGGGATACTTTGCACCGGTTTCATCCCGGATTCAGGAAATGACCGGGACGTTAAACGTGGAACGTTTAACGTGGCGCCTATGGAAGTTCTGGAAAGGTTGTCAGGTTATCAGGTTTTCAAGTTATCAGGTTTTAGGTTG
>JAATGW010000151.1 GCA_015654495.1 Chitinophagales bacterium | reverse complement strand
TGAAATTGTTTTTTCATAAACAGCTGCATCAGGCACACAATAACCGCGGAATCTTCGTATGCGGACTGAACTTAGCATAAGTTCCTCTGCAGGTTTTGCATACGGCGCATTTACCCAACCAGACATGTCGAAATCATAAGGAACAGTAATCGGTTTGTACACATCAATTGTATCAGCACTGAGCAACTTTATGTTTTGCATATACTGAACCGACCAATCCGTATTGCCAATCAGGAGCTGGAAAATGGCCATTTTGAAAAATGAAGCTGAATCTGTTTGCTTTGGGGGCAGATGGAGTTTGTTTATCGAATATTTACGGTTTCTGGCAGCAAGGTCATCCTCATCTTCCAGTATAATTCCATAAACAGGCTCATTGGTTTTTTTCCTGTTGCCGTCGTACCAGGTAACCTGAACAAGGCGTGCTCTGAAACTGTTTTCCGTGATGAGATTGTATATTTTGTATGCCTGCCACTCTTTAACAACATAATCATCGTCGCGGCATGGCAAAACGAGTTTTAATTTTTTTTGTCCTGCGAATAAAGAGAATTTGGTGGAGTCATCTGTTTTAAAGTAAAGCATTATCGGCGGATAACTGCAGTCGCCCTCTTTTCGCCTGAAATTGCCGCGGGTTTTGGCTTCAATCGCCAATGAAACAGCCTTGCCTGAATCATCGGCATAAATTAAGTTTAGTGGATACCTCGGTGCATTGTCTGCACGGTCATTCATTAGTTTTCTGATATCACCTTCGATTCTGATCTTAAGAATAGAATCAGATCTGAACAGAGTTGTTAGTGAAGTATCGCCTGAAGAAAATAAAGATGCCGGGCTGTCAGAATCTGTCAATACTTTTACATGTAAACAGATAAATGCGGGAAGAAGGATGGCAATAAATGAAACCTGCTTCATTGTAAGATTTCTCCCGGTTAAGATAAGCAGATTTGGAAGAGAAAAAAGCAGTTTTTTTAGAAGTATTAACACGGGCAATTACCGCAGCTCTTCCGAAGATCAGGGCTCGATCCAGGCGCCGTTCTCTTTTAAAAGGGCTATAAGTTCTTCAACAGCAATATCGCTGTTCACATTTCTCTTCATAACTTCCTTGCCCCTGTACAGTGTAATTTTCCCCGGGCCGCTTCCTACATATCCGAAATCGGCATCAGCCATCTCACCCGGACCATTTACAATACAGCCCATAATTGCAATTTTTAACCCCTTCAGGTGATGGGTAACTGAACGGATTTTTGATGTCGTTTCCTGGAGGTCAAACAGGGTGCGTCCGCAACTCGGGCAGGAAATATATTCTGTTTTTGAAATACGCGTTCTGGTTGCCTGCAGGATAGAAAATGCAGTATTGTTAAGAAACTGGTGATTGTTTTTCACTTCCAGATAAGTGCGGCCGCTCACCCTGAAATTTTTTATTGGCGCTTCTTTACTCCATATCCAGATTCCATCTCCGAAGCCATCAAGAAACAAAGAGCCGGCTTCAGCAGAAAAATGTATTAGTCGTTCATCGATTGTTTCATTGCTGCTCTCAACGGAAAGTATCACGGGTGTTTTTATCTTCGCTGCCATCAGTTCCACCAGGAACTGCCGTATGCTCGCCATAGCATTTGTGTGTGAAGATTCAAGACAAATGACAAGATTTTCATCATTTTTAAAATGATCAAAAAGCAGGCGGTGATCGATCACTTTTGCTGCATCGATATGAACAAAATGCTGAGTACTTTTTATCTGACTACTATCACTCAGGTATTCGGAAATAGTTAGAAGCGGGAAGTTTTTAACCTTGTCAATGGCTACTTGCCAATCACTGTAGTTGCAGATGACTTTCAAAGTGCCTGGCAGGGCGAAGTCAATTTTACTGCTTCCGGTATATATAAAATCAGCTGCAGCATCACTGATATTCCATTTATCAGTAACCGCACTGTAGCTATACCCTATTGCCTGAAGCGATTGCGTTGTTATTACCTGGCTGTCTCTGAAATCAGCAACAACTACAGGCACATTTTTACCACCGATATTTCCAGAAATAATCGTAGCCCGCCTGGCGTATTCGAATGGCGAATAGGGCAGCTGATTGATGGCAGGAATTTCAGGATCAGCAGGGTCCTCATTTAAACCAGTATTTCCATTGCCGGCAAATACGAGTGCTGGTTTTCCGTGGAGCTTATATCTTTTTACCAGATCACGGCACACAGGGATCTCAAATTCCGGGTCTTCGGTTAAGCTTACCCGTATCGTATCCCCGATTCCGTCTTCCATCAACGTACCGATCCCAATCGCCGACTTAATTCTCCCATCTTCTCCATCTCCGGCCTCTGTAACACCGAGATGAAGCGGATAGCAGGAATTAAATTCATCATTCATTGATTGAATGAGTAGCCGGTAGGCCTGCACCATCACCTGAGGATTGCTGCTCTTCATACTCAACACGATATTGTGATAGGATTCATCTCTGGCAATCCGCAGAAATTCCATCGCACTTTCAACCATTCCCATTGCGCTATCGCCATACCTGCTCATGATTCGATCACTTAATGAACCATGGTTGGTACCAATGCGCAT
>JAATGW010000711.1 GCA_015654495.1 Chitinophagales bacterium | reverse complement strand
CTCATGGATTTGTTTGAAGAGGTTTAAAAATTCCTTTCCTTATCATTTACTTTGCGGAAGTAGAATCGCTTGAAAATGGAATCAACGAAGGTCTTATTGTCATACCCGGTTTAATAATCATATTTCCTACAAGAGCAAGTTTTTCTCCGGGTTTTATTCCCTCTGTAATTACCCAATTACTTCCTATACGTGCCCCTGTTGTTACCGGGCGCGGATTGATCTTATTACTATCGTTGACCACAAAAGCCATATAGATATTCTGCAACTGGTTGATCGCCTGTTGAGGTACCAGTATTGCATCCGGTATTTCCGCGGATTTAAAACGCACCTTTACGTATTGCCCGGGGCGAAGCAAATTCGATTTGTTTTCTACAACAGCCTGTACCAGTAATGAACCTGTAGTGGGATCTATTTCGCGATTGGCAAAATCAAGCTTTCCTGTTTCAGGGAAAATGGAACCATCATTCAACAGGAATTGAACTTCAAGGCTCTTCAATGTTTTTCTGCTCATTTCCTGACTGTATTTGAGGTAGTCATTTTCGGTAATAGAGAAACGAATACGCATAGCACCTAAGGCTGAAACAGTATTGAGTGGGAGCTGACCATTGTTCTTTACAAAATCTCCCACCTGCACTGTTGAAAGACCAATAGTACCGGAGATGGGAGCATTAATTCTTGAATAGCTTAATTGCGTACGTGCATTATTCAATGCTGCTTTTGCAGCATTTACAGCCTCGCCCTGTGCATCATAAGTAGCCTGCGCTGCGTCCAGATCGCGTTTGCTTAAAGCATTCATTTCTGCAAGAGGTTTTACCCTGTCCAGATCTGATTTGGCTTTGACCAGTAAAATATTTGCCTGTGAAAGTTGCGCCTGTGCTGCCTGCTCTTTATCCCTGAGTTCATCGTCCTGGATTATATACAGCAACTGGCCTTTTTTAACTGCAGATCCTTCTTTAAAATTTATATGTTGTACCCATCCTTCCACTCTTGAGCGTATTTCAACATCAGACTGGCCAAAGGTTTGTCCTACATATTCGGCATAAACAGGTACAGTGCGCAGTTCTGCCTGAACAACACTTACTTCGGGTACTATTTGCGCTGTTTCCTTATTCTTATTTGTGCAGGATTCAAAAAAGCACAACGATAAAAAGAACAGCATACTTAAATTGATCTTCATGAAAGCAAATTTTTTCGGGTTAGAGCAGGATGACTATCCGGTGAACCTGGCATATGAACTGCTATCCGGTACATAAGATAAATAGAATCCCGGAATTTTATTTCATATTGTATCTGTGCATCAAACCTGTGTGAAACCCTTGTAATAATTTATATAAACAAAATCTTCATCAAACAATTATTCCAGCTGTTCCGGTATACAGGATTTTAGGAAATCACTGATTGCCACCGGCAGTATCGACCTTAGTTTCCTAATTTTACTTCTCATTATAATGGTTTTAAATAAAAAGGGCATCCAGGGTTATTGGACTTACCTGATGATTGTCGTTGGCAAATCAAATTGCTTTTTGAAATCATCGACATAAATCAATGTTACAATTATTTCCAGGCGAAATCCAAAAAACGGGAGTTTTTACCGTAAAACGGTTGGCTAACTCACCGCTGCAATTAGCAGAACGGCCATTAACCATACTGTTTTTTGAAGAAAAGACAGTCTGATTCATCCAGGTATGGGATAGTGCAGTTTTGCAAAAGAACTGATCACTTGTTACCTGGCAGGTACTTCAGATAGTGTTAATATTTCGGGGTTGGAGCCCGATGAAAAATAACAGTTGTATATAAATCTAGGCCCCAATATAAGCGAGCTTTTGTTTCTCGTCAATAATGGACCGGTAGCAACAATTGGCAAAATCAATAAACTTTTGAAAAATATCATCCCGGATGTCAATAAGAGCAGGGATTAAAATATCACTGTCAAAGAATTTGCATTGCAATACTTCGCCGGATGCCGTTACCAGAAATTTAAGGAGAACACGAACAGACTGCCCCACGCTGGTCAGACTTCCTGTAATAATATAATCCGCACCAGCTGCCTTGCCTGCTTCCAGTACATTTTCATTTATTTTTTCTTTCATGTCCATTGAATAATACCCTACAACAGTAATGTCATGAAACCTTAATAGTTCCTCGCTAAGATGTCCTTCAAGCAATGTTTGCAAATCATGAGTCTGTTCTTTATGTGTGATTATTTTCAGGGGAAAAATCGCAACCCGGGGTTTTGGGACTTTTGATAAAGATTCAGGCGGAGCATCCAGGGTTGTCGTACCACTGGCGATAAATTCGGGAACATAGCAGCCTTTTGGAATTTGAATAATAATAGGATCATACATTCCCTCGGAAAGATAATAGTCAGTTAATGCCCTCCTCAGTCTGCCCGCATGGATTCTCACAATTGAATCCCGGTTTGGATTAAAATCCCGTGAACGACCGAGAACATGAATGGCAACGGAATATTCTTTTATTTGTAATTCTTTTTCGTCAAGCGTTTCAGTTATGACAAATTCGAGAAACCTGCTCAGTACAGGTGAGTTTCTGAAAGATGGAAAATTCAGTATGCGTAGGGTCTGCTGTTTGATTTCTGCCGGCGAGAAAATGGTTGCGAATTCCATGTCAGTAAAGGTTTAATAAGGATGAACAAACCCGACAATTGTGTTTGCCCGGAAAGTTCATAAGGTTGGTGTATTGTTTACATTCGGTTAAATCTATACGAGGCTGCCGTAAAAATCCTCGGCTCAGAAATTGGGTTTTTTTGAAAATGATTCATTGTTCGTCAGGAAAGGCCGGCAAACGGGTGATATTTCGACCGCTATAATTCCGGGAAAAGACAGATCCAGCCGGGATTTATCGGTTACAATTTTTAAAGTCTTATTTAATCGGTTTCGCAATATCTGAATAATTTCCTGGTCATCACAGGCAAAAAATCGCTTTTTAATCTCTCATATCAGCAAAAGCAACTCTTGCTGTTTCCGTGCGAAGGCATGAACAGGCGTTTGAGAAGAGCAGGTATTTATAGCTCCCTGTGGTTGGCAACTTCCTCGAATGGGTGAAATCTGATTTGCAGGCCAGGAACCCTTGTAAAAAGTACATGGCCTGTATGGTCGCATCGCTTAACCACATAAAATAATGCAGGTAAAATTTTCCTTTGGTTTAGCGGTGAATAACTTCTGTTGCCTGGATTTCATCTCGTATTCAGCTATTGTTGCTGTGGCATTGACAGCAGAATTTTTACTCAGCATTTTTCTCATTAAACAGGGCATTTGTTTGGGTAATGCCTGACACTTAATTGTTGTGCCGGAAGTAAGCGAAATAAGCTATTCTCTCATGCAATATGTACTGGTATTCGAATGTTTCCGCCTCTCTTTTTTCATGTAAAAAATTTGCTGACGGGATAATAAATGAAGCCTGCCGTTTTACTGTGAATAACTCCTTTTATTAGGATTAAGTTTCTTAATGGTACTAACATTGGCTATCCATTCATAAGGAAAATCAATATTGATACCATGATTCCTCCAGCCTTGAATATTCCGGAGTTTACGGAACACCTTGACACCATCAGGATGCTGTACAGGGTGGATGATGATTTCAAATCACTTTGTGATGACTATGTTACCAGTAAGATGAATACAGTAAAATTTAAAGGTCTGGCGACGGAAGATATGGAAGCAGAAGCTGAATACCTGCAACTTTCGCGGGACCTGGAAAGAGAAATTCTGGACTACGTAAATAAGATAAGCTAATCGGCTTTTCGGGAAGCCGAATTTACTAAACTCAACACAGGATTTTGTTTTGAGTAGCTGCTCCAATCAGCCGCATGTTACGAACTGATCCTAATAAGTAATACCAACAAAAACAGCCAGCGTAATGAAACAAAATTTAATAATGCACCGACCTAAGATGGTTTTTCCACTGCTGATTGTATTTATAATAGCGCTGATCTTACTGCCTTTTTCAGCAATGGCCCAGGTGAAAGAACGACAAGCCGGTGACACCACTTATTACAAAACGCTTATACCGGAAGAGAAGCAAGGCCTCCTGAAAAATATGAGCATGATTGCAAACATGCGGTTTGCTCTGCGGAATGAATTCACGGATGGCAAATACACCGGCACCCGTTTCGCGAATGAACAATTCAGATTAGAGATCAAGGGAAAAGTGCATGATAAAGTGTATTTCCGTTTTCGCGACCGCTATACAAGGGCACAGACCTCAGAGTCAGTTGATAACTTAAGCCATTCTGTTGACCTTGCATTTATCCGTGTGGACGTCACCAAAAAATTCAGCATTTCCGCTGGTAAAATGTGTGCTGACTGGGGCGCAATCGAATTCGATATGAATCCCATTGATGTTTATGAATACTCTGACATTATTGAATATGCCGATAACTTTTTAACAGGTGTTGGTTTTAGTTATGTAGTGAACCCTAAAAATCAATTTACTGTTCAGGTATTGGATTCGCGCACAAAAACTTTTAACGAGCTGTATGGACCACAACCAAATCATATCGAGTCAAAGGTTCCATTGGCATTTGTAGCCAACTGGAGAGGTACCGGTTATTTTGGTGGGAGATTTAATACGATATGGTCCTATGCAATGCATACCGAGGCCCAGAATACTGCCATGCATTATATCGCTTTGGGAAACCAGTTAAAGCTGGGAAAATTTACTGTGGAATATGACTTTAAATGGAGTGAGGAAGAACTTGACCGGACAGGGATCGTAAGTGAAACAGTGCCTGATAACCTGTATGCCTACGCGCTGGAGAATACACAATACATCGGCCATTGGTTACACCTCTATTACAGACTAAATCCAAAAATCAATCTTGCCCTGATCGGGATGATGGACATTGCAAAATGGAAGAATGATAAGCTGGATCCGCAGAAAACTTCTAACGATATAAGGACAGCCTGGGGATTTATACCTACTGTTGAATACTATCCTTTTAAAAATCTGAACCTCCGGTTTTATGCCAACTATGTCGGCAGATCTTATGTTTATTCCGACTACGCAAAAAGCCGGTTCGGTGCAGTTGATTATAATACAGGCAGGTTTTCAATTGGCTTCGTAACCCCATTAGGAATATTCTAACTCCTGCATCAGAAAATTTTTCATTT
>JAATGW010000783.1 GCA_015654495.1 Chitinophagales bacterium | reverse complement strand
CTGGCAGAACCGCGCCGATTACCAGATTGTGGCAAAACTGGATGATGCCAAAAAAGAAGTTTCGGGGACTGTCACTTTAACCTATAAGAATAATAGTCCGCAAATATTGCCATATATATGGTTGCAGCTTGACCAGAATCTATTCAATCCTGCATCAAGAGGATTTGCCAAACTGGATCCTACAGGAAGAAGCAGGTATGGCGATTCGCGAAATCCACATATGGGTGGTTACCAGATCAAATCAGTTAAAGTGGTGGGATCAAAAGACCTTGAAAGTGCAGACACCGTGGTTAGCGATACGCGCCTTCAGATTAAACTCCCAAAACCTTTGAAACCCGGTGGGGATGTGGTAAAGGTGAGTATTGAATATTCTTATATCGTACCGCAATACGGAGCCGATCGAACCGGAATTTTGTCTACTCCTGATGGTGATATTTTTGCAATTGCTCAGTGGTATCCGCGCGTTTGTGTTTTCGATGATGTGCGCGGATGGACCACTGACCCATACCTGGGTGCAGGCGAATTCTATCTTGAGTATGGTGATTTTGATGTCAGTATCACAGCTCCTGCAAATCATATTGTTGTTGCTTCGGGAGAATTACTCAATCCTGCGGAGGTACTCACTCCGGAACAATTGACCAGATACAATAAAGCTAAAACAAGCGATGCAACCGTAATGATCCGTACCAGGGAGGAGATCAACCAGGCTTCCTCTAGACCGCAGAAACCAACATTGACCTGGAAGTTTAAGATTGTTAATTCCCGCGACTTCGCCTGGGCTTCATCAAAGTCTTATATCTGGGATGCGGCCAGAATCAATTTACCAGGAGGTAAAACAATCCTCGCACAATCAGTTTATCCGGCAGGATCCGCAGGTAATGCTGCATGGGGAAGAAGTACTGAATATACAAAGAGCAGCATCGAGAATTATTCCAAAAGGTGGTTCGTATTTCCATATCCGACAGCTACAAATGTTGCCAGTAATATTGGTGGAATGGAATATCCCGGAATAGTTTTCTGCCATGCAAATGCCAGAGGATTTTCTCTCTGGGGTGTAACGGATCATGAACTGGGGCACACTTGGTATCCAATGATAGTTGGAAGTAATGAGCGTCGGTTCGGTTGGATGGACGAAGGATTTAATACGTTCATTAATACAATAGCATCGCAGGATTTTAACAATGGAGAATATGCCGAGCGTAAAAAAGATGCTCATGCTGATGCTGTTGGGCTGTTCAGCGACAGATCAGAAGGGATATTCTATACGCCCGATGCCATGAATGAGAGGAATATCGGACCGGCCCTTTATTCTAAGCCGGGATATGCACTAACCATTTTGAGAAATAATATCGTTGGTGAAAAAAGATTTGATTACGCGTTCCGGAAATATACCAGCGACTGGGCTTTCAAACATCCGACACCATGGGATTTTTTCAGAAGCATCGAAAACAGCGTGGGAGAGGATCTGGGCTGGTTCTGGAAGGGAATGTTTCTTGAAAATTACCGGCTTGACCAGGCAGTTGCGAAAGTTGAATACCTGAATAGCTCTCCGGCAAACGGGGCCATCGTTGTGGTTCAAAACCTCAACAGAATGGCAATGCCCGTAATATTGGAATATACAACCAAAAGCGGCCAGAAAGGAAGGAAATCGCTTCCCGTAGAAGTTTGGCAGAATAAGGCCGAGATAAAAGTACTTCTGCCAACCAAAGAAGAAATAACTGAGGTGATAATTGATCCGGATCACGTATTTCCCGATTTCAATTCGGACAATAATGACTGGAAAGCCGCCGACTAGCCAGGTGCTGATTATATTGCGATAATTTTTTGCGTGTTTAAGGGTGAAAATCCTTAGCTTTGCGCTCCCTTTTGAAGAAATTCAAAACGGTATTAGCCCAAACGGTCCCAAAAGATCTCCGTCTGTTCGGAGGCACCAGCAGGGTAAACAGGTAAAATAAAATATATGCCAAAGGTAAAAACCCATTCGCGGGCTAAAAAAACCTTCAAAATCACCGGAACTGGCAAAATTTCGTTCAGGAAACCGACCCGTGGTCACCTGCTAACTAAAAAATCCCAGGCTCGCAAGCGCGCTCTGAGGGTTGAAGGACAGGTTCATCCAGCCACTCTCGACTTTGTTAAAAGTTTGCTGAGATTAAAGTAAGAGGTCATTTTCAAAAACGCTAAAAAAATTATTATATGCCACGTTCAGTGAATGCAGTTGCTTCAAGAGCACGCAGAAAAAGAATCTTAAAACAGGCCAAAGGCTTTTACGGCAAAAGGAAAAATGTATACACCGTTGCCAAAAACGTACTTGAGAAAGGTCTGCAATACCGTTATGTAGGTCGTAAACTGAAAAAACGCGAATACCGCAGTCTCTGGATTGTACGTATCAATGCAGCAGTCAGGGAAGAAGGACTTACCTATTCAGAATTTATCAACAAACTGAAAGCAAAAGGAATTGAGCTGGACCGTAAGGTGCTGGCGGATCTTGCAATGAATGAACCTGCAAGTTTCAAGAGCCTTGTAGCTTCTGTTAAATAATTATGGTTTTATTTAAGAATTAACCGGGTACATTGTATCCGGTTTTTTTATTTGTTGCTTCCTGCAAAAATTTACATTTGTACACTGAATTTCTGAAACAGCAAATAAGGAAAAATAAATTAAAGCAAACAACCTACTTAACGCAGCCGCTGGATGAGTAACACGTATACTGACCTCGTTAAACAAACCTTTTATTTTCCGCAGGAAGGGTTTGAAACACATGAATCCAATCTTTTTTTTAATGGTGTAGATCTCAGAGCGATCATTGAGAAATACGGAACTCCCTTAAAGCTTTCCTATCTGCCAAAGATTGGTTCGCAGATTGCGAAAGCGAAGCAGATGTTTGCGAATGCTTTGAAGAAGCATAAGTACGATGGAAAATACCACTACTGTTACTGCACAAAAAGTTCTCACTTTTCTTTTGTTGTGGAAGAAGCGCTGAAGCATGAGATCCACCTGGAAACATCATATGCTTATGATATAGAAATTATCAACAGGCTTTATGAAAAGAAAAAGATCAATAAAGACATTTTTATCATCTGCAATGGATTTAAACAGAAATCCTATACAAGCCGGATAGCACGGTTGCTCAACACAGGATTTAAGAATGTAATTCCCGTGCTTGATAACAAAGAGGAACTTGAAATGTACAAACGCAGTGTAAAAGTTCCGTTTAAGCTCGGAATTCGTGTCGCTGCTGAAGAAGAACCCACTTTTCCTTTTTATACTTCCAGATTAGGATTGCGGGCGAAAGATATCCTTGAATTTTATGTAGACCAGATTGAAGGGTATGAAAATAAGTTTCAGCTGAAAATGCTCCATATTTTTCTCAACAAGGGTATCAAAGATGATATTTACTACTGGAGTGAACTTAATAAGGTAATCAACCTCTATTGCCAGTTAAAAAAAATCTGTCCTGAGCTCGACAGTATAAATATCGGTGGGGGATTTCCAATAAAGCATTCGCTCGGTTTTGATTACGACTATCAGTTCATGATCAACGAAATCGTTGGCAATATCAAGAAAGCCTGTAAGAAAGCGAAAGTGCCTATGCCGCATATTTTTACTGAATTCGGCAGCTATACTGTAGGCGAAAGCATGGCACATATTTATTCTGTGATAAGCCAGAAGGTGCAGAATGACCGGGAGATCTGGTATATGATCGACTCATCGTTTATTACAACACTCCCGGATACATGGGGGATAGGTGAGCGGTTTCTGCTGCTTCCGGTTAATAAATGGGATAACGAATATCAGCGTGTTGTGCTCGGAGGAATCACCTGCGACAGTCATGATTATTATGATTCGGAAGAACATATCAACGAGGTTTTCCTTCCGAAGCTCAACGGAGAAAAACCGAATGAACCACTCTATCTTGGCTTTTTCCATACCGGCGCATACCAGGATCAGATCAGCGGATATGGTGGTATCAAGCATTGTATGATTCCGTCACCGAAACATATAATTATTGAACGTGATAAGAGTGGAAAATTGGTTGACTGGGTTTATGCAAAAGAACAAACTGCGCAGAGCATGCTGAGAATTCTGGGCTATATCAAATAATCAGCAGCCGATCATTAAAAATCTTACATGAAAAAAATACCGGCTGCTGTCTTGTCTCTGTTTCTGCTTCCGTTTCTGTTTCTATATAGTGGCTCATTACAGGCGCAGACAACCGAAGATTCTGTAAAAGCAGTTGTGAATAATTTATTCACAGCAATGAAAACGGCCAATGGTCCTGCGTTAGTAGAGGCTTTTGCAGATAGCGCCATATTACAAACCATTGCTCAAAATAAAAATGGAGAAAAATATATTCGTAATGAGCAGGTTAAAAGTTTCGCATCATCAATCAGCGCTTTGAAATCAGGAGATGCTGATGAAAGAATCAGCTTTGAAACAATAAAAATAGATGCCGATCTTGCACTGGTGTGGACCCCATATAAATTTTACTATAAAGGAAATTTCAGCCACTGCGGCGTGAATTCTTTTCACCTGGTAAGGCTTAACGGGAAATGGAAAATTCAATACCTTATTGACACGCGGCGTAAGGCTCCCTGCGAACCTTAGTTCACTTTCAGTTTGTACTTCTTGTTTACCTTGGGGTTGTTGAAATATTTCTCTGCTTCTTCCTGAGAATAACGTGTGTCGAAATCGACGATCGGAAGATCTACCAGCTGCAGTTGTGCCTGTTTTAATTCTTCTCTCAGCCTTCGGGTTTTATTCAGGAGTTCAGGATCGCGTTCTCCGATCAGAACATTTTCCGACCTGATATATTCCAGTCTTTTAATGGTTGCTCTTATCTGCGAAGCAGTATTCTGTTCCTGCACCTTGGTTGGTGCGACGGCTTCTTTTACTGGTACCATCGTGAGACCGATACTGGGAAGAATCTTGCCAATATCCTGTGTCCCCGGGTCATCGGAAGCCGTCGTCAACACCGTGCCTGCCAGAGCGGTTGTAGAACCTGCAATATCAAAACTTGTCCGGGTTGATTTATTGCTCTTCACATTTTTCGTAACCGCATAAAAAGTAAGTTTCAAATCGCGGATATATTTTTCCATTTCAGCCGAAACTTTGGCGTGTTCGTCGTACTTCAACGGATAGTTGATACCTGGACGGATATAGACTCTGACAGAAGCTGTATCCTTGTTCTGAAATTTGTCCGAACCAATAAATTGAATTACAAGCAGGCTTTGCCTCGTAGTATCGTTATCCTTGATAAAATCATAGGGAATCATCCAGGAAAATTCATCATCACAGGTTCTGACAGGTTTATATCCGCTGATGGGTAGATTGGTATTCAGGTTGATCTGCTCAATCGGGAAAGTACCCGTTTCACACTGCACTTTAAAACGTATCGAATCTCCTTCTTCTAAATACTGAGCTGTATTTACTGTAGGTTTAAGTTTTGATGCATTTATTTCAGTGCTGTAAAACAGGATATTGAGACTCGTATCTACATGTTCTGAAGGCAAAAACAGATTCTGTACTCCGATTTCCACTTTGTATGGAACATCATATTTCAATTTTCCGCTTCTGAAAAATGATTTATCAGCTTTGAAATAGAGTAAGCCGGAGTTGCGGTCAATCCTTACTCCGATAGGTCCGCTTTTCAGATACCAGTAGTAAAATTCCTGGGGCCTGTTAATTTCAAGATCATATTGCAGCACCGAATCCACGTGAATTGTGAAATAGGGATTCAGGTTTATAATGCGTAAAACCGAATCAATCGGTTTTATATGCTGAGCTGCAGAATCTGTTTTGTGGATAAGAGAATCTTTCACGGGCTCCTGAGCCATGGAAGATTGAACGATCTGAAACAGGATAATGAACAATAAAAGCTTTCTCAATGCGGTGAGATTTTAGGAAAATTATGCGCGGCGAAAATAAGGCAAAGTCTACAACGATTTTCTTAAAGAAATAATATAATTAAAAACCCCTTCCATAAGGAAGGGGCAGTTTTCACACACCCTTAATCACGTAGTTTTCAAATTATTGTACGCTGATTTCTTTTGGAGAAACTTTTACTTCTTCTTTTTTAGGAAGAGTGATGTATAAGATTCCGTTATCATATTTTGCCTGGATATCAGCTGAATTAATCTTTTCATCAAGTGTAAATGACCTGTTGAATGATTTATAGCTGTACTCTTTGCGAACCTTTTTTTCATTCTCATTTTTTTCTACGGCTTTCTTTTCAGCAGAAATCGTAAGAATAGTCTGGTCAACATTGATCTTGAAATCTGCCTTGTCAAAACCCGGAGCTACAACTTCCAGTTGATAAGCGTCATTTGTTTCATTAATGTTTACAGGAACATAACTGAAGTTTCCTGGATTTAAATCCCTGTTATTGCCATTTACCGGAAAATGCTGAAAAAGATCTTCGAATAAACTGTTGAAGGTTTTTTCAAATGGTTTCTGATTAAATTTTACTAGTGTCATGGTCGTTATTTTTAGTTTTTTAATTTTCTGATACTGAACAAATGGGATACCATCTGCATTATTGATTACAGAATGTCGCAATTCCTGGGTTAATTATGTCATTATGGCTTAATCCAAATGAATGAACTGACAAAATTGCCTGTATTTTGAATCTTTGTTTTATTGTAATTTTGCGATTAATAACAA
Source organism: Chitinophagales bacterium (assembly GCA_015654495.1). Classification (GTDB taxonomy): domain Bacteria; phylum Bacteroidota; class Bacteroidia; order Chitinophagales; family Chitinophagaceae; genus Pollutibacter. The sequence continues at coordinate 3,067 of JAATGW010000783.1, read as the reverse complement.
AATCGAATTAAAATATGTATCCATCTCAGATTGTAATTCCGATGAAAGAGGAACTCACAGAACACGGGTTTGAAGAGTTACTCACTCCGGAATCAGTAACAGAATCTCTTCAGAAAGAGGGAACTACCCTGGTTATGATCAATTCAGTGTGCGGATGTAGCGCAGGTAGTGCGCGGCCGGGAGTATTAATGGCTGTTCATAATAGCTCCAAAAAGCCGGATCATCTTACTACCAGTTTTGCCGGATATGATATTGATGCGGTGAATACCCTTCGTCAGCATTTATTACCTTATCCGCCATCTTCACCTGCTATTGCACTTTTTAAAGACGGTGAACTGGTTCACATGATCGAGCGTCACCAGATTGAAGGAAGGCCTGCACAGCTTATTGCCCAGAACCTGATCGCTGCTTTCGACGAGTACTGCAATTAGTTTTTTGCTTTGTATTATAGTTGAATAGTTTTAAATAGTCCCTTTTCAGGGACTATTTAAGTTTAACTTATCTGTTTTTCGTTTATTATTGCGCATTATAAACAGCAGAGCAATTCATGTATCCCAACCTGTACTTTTTTCTTAAGGACACTTTCGATATCACTCCCTGGAATTTTACACAATACATAAACTCGTTCGGTTTTTTTGTTGCCATTGCCTTTGTGGTTTCTGCTCTGATGCTGACGGTTGAACTCAGGAGAAAGGAAAAACAAGGTTTGCTTTATCCAAAAGAAGAGACTGTAGTTGTTGGCGATCCGGTAAAGTGGACGGACCTGGTCTTTAATTTTATTTTCGGGTTTGTAGTTGGGTATAAAATTATAGGTGTCTTTTTCAATCCTTCTGATGTAAATCCGCAGGAATATATTTTCTCTTCCCGCGGTAGCTGGCCTGGTGGTATATTATTGGCTATTTTATTTGCCTGGGTTAAATACCGTGAAAAAAAGAAACAGGCTTTGCCTGCACCTGAACAAAGAAAGATCAGGATCTGGCCTCATGAGAGGGTAGGAGACATAATTATCATTGGCGCGATTTCAGGATTTATTGGAGCTAAACTTTTCGACAATCTTGAGAACTGGGACAGGTTTATTAAAGATCCGATCGCAAACCTGCTGTCACCGAGTGGACTTACTTTTTATGGTGGACTGATACTCGCCGCTGTTTGTATTCTTTGGTATGCAAAACGAAAAGCGATAAATCTCTGGCACTTACTGGATGCTACGGCTCCGGTGTTAATGATCGCTTACGCGATTGGAAGAATCGGATGTCATGTTTCAGGAGATGGTGACTGGGGGATTTTCAATAGCGCTTATACTGTTGCAGCAGATGGGAATATTGTGCCTGCCGCAAGAGGTGTTTTTGAAACGACATTAACCCAGAATTCAACATTCACTCAATACCTGGTTGGCGAATTTGGAGATCTGAATTCAGTTCCGCATGCTTATTTTCAGGGTAAAGGGTTTTTACCAAACTGGTTCTGGGCTTATAATTTTCCACATAATGTAAATGAAGTAGGTGTTCCGATCCCGGGTTGCGTAGGAGGCAGTTATTGCAATCAACTTAATCCACCTGTTTTTCCTACCACCCTATATGAGATCATTTCCTGCACTTTGCTGTTTCTCGTCATTTGGAATTTGCGAAAAAGAATTCGAATATCGGGACGCCTTTTTGCAGTTTACCTGGTACTTAACGGCCTCGAAAGATTTTTTATAGAAAAGATCAGGGTCAATACGACCTATTCAATTCTTGGCTTTCATCCCACACAAGCCGAATTAATCTCTTCATTGCTGGTTTTGGGCGGCATTGCGCTCTGGATTTACAGAGGTAAGCAAAAACACGCCTGAATATTTTTTTTTATCATAAGTCATCCCCTGCCATTGATGGTCAATAACGGCCATCCATCCATTCAGCTCCGCCTTTCTGTAACTTCTCTTTAACAGAGGCGTACCATGCATACCGGATAATTCTCCGGAAATCATAGAAATCGGCCATCCGGCATAAAACAAGTTACTATGCATAGCATGGTACTTATTTTTGAACTGTAATATACATTGAAAGGTACTAAAGCACAAGAGAGATGAAAAAACTTCAACAGGTTCTATTGACAGGATTTTTTTTAGGGCTGGTTTCATTCAGTTTCGGCCAGCAAATTCCTTATTCCATTCGCGGAAAACTAATGAATAAGACTCAGCAGCCAATTGAAGCAGCAACGGTTAATTTGTTCAGGTCAAACGACTCAGTGGCCATAAAAACTGTAATTAGCGCAACAGACGGCGGTTTTGTTATTGATCTTCATCAAAAAGGAGACTACAGGATAACTGTTACCGCTTCGGGCTTCAAAAAATACCAGAGTGCCGAAATCGCAATTACAGAAAATCAGGCGGTTCATACCCTGAACAGTATCGTAATGGAAGCCGAAACCAAACAATTGGATGAAGTAACCGTCACATCCAAAAAGCCATTTATAGAGCAAAGGATCGATAAAATGATTGTAAATGTGGATGCACAGATTTCCAATGCAGGTTCTACCGCCATGGAAGTTCTTGAAAAATCACCTGGTGTGACAGTTGATAAGGATGGTGTAATCGCCCTTAAAGGAAAACAACAGGTTTTGGTCTATATTGATGGACGGCCAACTTATATCGTTCCGAATTAACTCGCCAACATGATTTTCAGCATGCCGGCGCGCTCAATCGAAACGTTCGAGATAATGACAAATCCTTCCTCAAAATATGACGCTGCTGTTAATTCAGGCATTATAAAGATCAGGACAAAGAAAAATAAGCAACGCGGATTTAACGGAAGTCTTACACTGAATTATGGCCAGGGAATTTACTGGAAAACGAATAACAATTTCAATATAAACTATCGCAGCGGCAAATTCAATGTTTTTGCCAATGGCGGCTATAGTAAGTGGAATGGCTTTCAAAATCTTGATATAACAAGAAAGTTCAAAGATCCTTCTACAGTTGAAATCAATGCGATTTTTGAATCTGAAAACCGGATGCGGACCAGTTCTGATAACGACACACTGAAACTCGGTGCCGACTACTAAGTGTAAAAGTAAAATGACATTGGTT
>JAATGW010000665.1 GCA_015654495.1 Chitinophagales bacterium | reverse complement strand
TATCACCATCACCGTATGGAATTTCCTGTTGGTAGTAAAGGCCGCAATTCCGCATAGTATGGCATGGCTGATATTCCGTACCGGGTATTCCGGACCAAGCTGATGCAGATAATCTTTTCCCTTTAAAAGGGTATATGCAAAATCAACAAGAAAAATGATCGCGAGCACACCGAAAAACCATTTCCTGCGTGAGAAAAAATAATCTTCAAATCCTGTATAGTCTTTTAAATCGTCAGGAAACAACAAGGCACAGATCACAAAATAAAGCATGATATAACCTATGATAAAAAGGTATTCAGGAAAAGTCCAGCTGAGTTTTGTTTCCAGCATCACTTCCCACCACCAGAAATGGATCAGCATGATGAAAATATAAAAGACCCATAAAAGATGCAGGTAATAAGCCTTTTCCCTTCCCGGATGCTGAACGAGTTTTACAGCGCCTTTGAGCAGGTGGGCAACACTCAAGGTGAGAATAATTGCGATAACTGTTTTGATATGTGCGAATGTTTCCATTCTTTTTTCTCTTAAAATTTTAATTTCTTCTCTGTTAATATTTGTTGATTCAATCGGGGTTGATTGCAATTATCCGGAATTTTTCCTCCTCATCCTGAATAAACCAGGCCCTCCCATCAGCGATCATTGCGCCATGCTGGTTTCTGAATACCTGGCGGAGATTCTGTTTTGCAATAGCAGATTTGAACTTATCAGTAAAAATCAAAGGATATGCTTTCAGAAATTCTTTTTTCGTTTTCCATTTGGCTGTGGGAAAATTAATATTAGCGGCTATACTGTCCCGCTCATCCTTTGATGCCCATGACTGGAATTTCCGAATGAATTCAATCATGCCTTCGGGATCGGAAATACCTGAATTGCCCCAGGTAGTAGGGATACTGCCATCCGAAAAAACAGAATCCTGTAAACTGCTATCTGTTTCTGTTTCGGGAAGGGCAACAGGTACTGATACTACAGTGCTGCTGTCAGCATCAGCCTGTGCCGGCGTTGCTTCTGATGAGGTATTGTTACACCCGACATTAAAAAACAGCAGTAGTACTACCGATGCTACAAGATGATTCATTCTGAAATTGTTTGATGAACAGCTGAAAGGTAAAATATTTTTGTTCTGTATTCTTTTTCCGCAGTGAGGCATCAACAGAGATCAGTGAGTCTTTTTGCCACAAAGCGTTAAGACACTTAACCTCGCAGATAGTATCCCTCTATTAGTTCCCGTCTCCGCGCCTTCCCGGCCCGGCTGTTTTCTGCGCAGACCTCACCGTAAGTAGTGTCTATTTTTTGCGGCAAAAACCCAAAGGTGCTAAGAATTCAAAATAATATTCCTGTCTTCCTTCTCGTCTTCACGCCTTCCCGGCCCGGCTGTTCCCAACGTTCAACTCATTCCAAAACTAAACACCCACCTGCAGTACAGGTGGGTGGCCATTTATAGATCGGATGTATATGAAAACCGCAAACCGGGGCTTACGATTGAATTAATGTTTGTGACTCAAAGGAGGAAACTGATAGAACACACCAAACTGAAAAACTCCATTTCTAAGATCAGCACTATTGCTTTCATTGACTTTGCTGATACCAAAATTATACCTGGCATCCAGCCCAAAGCCTGAAGGAAAAAGAAAACCTGCACCAATGACCCAGGAGAAATCCGCCGGCTTATAATTGTCGTTCACGTTGCGGTTCACACCTTCCTCCATTTGCGAGCGGGCAGCAACTAAAAATCCAAGCTGAGGACCTGTTTCCACACGAAACCCGGAAGCCGTCATAAATTGCACCAACGCCGGAATATTTATATAGTAAAGTTTTGTTCTATAGTCCACTTCATTTGCTGCAAATTTTGAACCCTGGGAGGAAAAAACAAGTTCCGGCTGTACTGCCCAGGATTTGTTGAGGTGTATATGGGCAAGGCCGCCTGCGTGGAAAGAACTCCTTGCATTAGAATCAAAATTCTCTCCCCGGATATTGCCAACATTTAATCCCGCTTTTATTCCCAATTGCACATGTGGCTGGGCATGTATTGTATAACCC
>JAATGW010000733.1 GCA_015654495.1 Chitinophagales bacterium | reverse complement strand
TTTAATGCTTTAATTAAGACGGCTTCATCTTCTACCAGATTGCCGCGCCCTACATTACAAAACAAAGCAGTTTTTTTCATTTTGCGGATCATTGCAGAAGTGAAAAGTCCTTTTGTTTCCGCGGTGCCTGGTAAACAGCCAATGATAATATCTGCCCAACCAATTTCATTTTCCAGTTCGCTTGTTGTTCGCATGGATGCTTCAGGTGCAGAGCGTGCATAGATTTTAGTTTCGCATGAAAATCCTGATAATATCTTCCCTACCCTTTTTCCAATACTACCCCAGCCAAGGATTATCACTTTTTTATTCATCAGCAATTGCAATTGGGAGCGTTGAGTATGTCCCACCCACTTTTTCTTTTCCTTCAAAACACCAAAATTGTCCATACCACGATAAAATGCCAGTATACCTGCAACCATTGTTTCCGCACAGGGTTGTGAAAAGAAGTCCTGCAAATTGGTAACCTGCGCTGAAATTTTAATGCCACGGTAATATTCGAAACCTGCGGAATACAATTGCATCCATTGAAGATTTTTTGCTTTTGTCAGCCACTCCGCAGGTCTTGGATTGCCTAAAACAATATCAGCCCGCAATAGCGTTTCCTGCTGCTCTTCATTTGAATTCAATTCATCTTTAAAAATGAATGTTTCATCGGGCGCGCCCGCTTTCAGTTGATCTTTTTGTTCCTGCTGAAAAGGGGTATCTACATAAATCAACATGCTGAAACATTTTATTGGTTATGCCGTGAAAGTCCGCATAAAATCAATCCGAAAATAGTTCTGATTGACTGATATGCAAAAAAGGACAACAGCTGATTGGGCAGATAGTTCTGCTGCTCCGGTTTCGACCGGACTATTATGCGGTATACAGAGCCATTTACCGTCTGCTTACGATTTCTATTTTTGAAGTTCATTCCTCACAACCGATTGGTGCACCCGGAGGAGCAGCTAAATAAACCGTTGGTTTTGCTTTTTCCGGCGACTTCATTCTTTCAAGCGCAAGATTTATATGCCCTGTATAGAGGATATCTGTTTTTACAGCTTTTTTGGATGTAATAAATATTTTCAGATTAATAAGTACTTCATTTACTGAAGACCTGGAAGCATAAGAAAGATCTTCATCAATGGATGAAGCCAATAAATAAGTCAGCAGGATCTGTTCTGTTTGCATTTGGATCATTTTCTCCAAACCCTGCCTGCGTACTGCCTTCCATGTTTTTTCGATCAGGAGATTTAATACATCGTTTAAAGACGGTCCGCCTTCATTTTCCTGCTGAACAATCCGGTTAAGCCGGGCCGGATTGAATATGAATGACAAGGGCAGATCCGCTGCAGTTTCTGCAGGGCTCAGCTGATCAAGCGCAAGGCCTGTTCTCTTCTTAAATAATTCCCTTCCGAAATCATAACCGGCGGGACGTGGTGGTATAAGTGCAGCTGAGGAAGCAGGCAATTTCAAAATGGAAGGATCCATGCAACTGATCAATGCATCAAGTGCTTTTAATTGTTCTGCTTTGGAAACAATTTTCGTTTGTGGCTGGCCGTCACCCTTTAATGCATAAACATAAGAGCGGCCTCCCAGTAATTTCACCGCTGCTTCCACCTGGTAGCGATGATAGAAGTAAATTGGTACAAGCACATCTTCCAGCATTGCCAGCGGCATACCTTGCCTGATATTATTTTCACCGAAGCGCGACAAGGCCTTTTCACGGATCTTCAATACATTTTTTAATTCCGTTGTTGCGTCTGCGCCATTATCCCAGAGATGAGCCTGAGGATGCAGCCCGCCGGGATCTCGTGAATCCCGGTCAGAGATAAACTGCAATCCTTTAGATGCTCCGTTTATCAATAATTCATTCAGTTTTTGAGCTTCATTTACCCCTGAAGGGAAATCCTGATAACCCCATGTGATTGCCAGCTTGTCCCATTCACCGATTTTATCATCATAAGCGTCGGATAAGTCGATGTCTCCTGAAGCATTTAATTTAACTGTGGGATGCGGATAATCCATCACACTTGCCCTGTTGGAAACACTTGCTGCATAGTTGTGCATGATACCGAGCGTGTGCCCGATTTCATGCGCTGATAATTGTTCCAATCTCTGCAATGCCATTTTCAACATCCTGTTATCAGCAGGAATTCCATTTTCAAAGGGAGCTAACAGGCCCTGAGCAATCAGGTAATCCTGGCGTACCCGAAGAGAACCCAGCGATACCTGGCCTTTTATAATCTCACCTGTACGCGGATCTGAAACCGTCATCCCATAACTCCAGCCACGTGTCGAACGGTGAACCCAATTGATCACATTATAACGGATATCCATAGGGTCTGCGGTATCTGGTAGTATCCTGACCTGGAATGCATTTTTATAACCTGCTGCTTCAAAAGCCTGATTCCACCAGTTTCCGCCTTTTAATAATGCGGAACGGATCGGTTCGGGAGTTCCGTTGTCGAGGTAGTAGATGATGGGTTTTACCGGTTCACTTATTGCCGCAGTCGGGCCCTTCTTCTCTAACCGATGTTTTACAGCAAGGGA
>JAATGW010000737.1 GCA_015654495.1 Chitinophagales bacterium | reverse complement strand
CTTTCTCTTTCCTCTTGCTTCATACAGGCAGTAGGCAGTCTCATCATCAGCGCGACACTAATGTTTTGCTGAAAAATAACCTGAAAATTTAAACCAGGGAACCAGGAGGATGCAGATTTGAAAAATCTTTCATGATTGATTTTAGTATATAGTTTTTCTGCCGGAAAGGCGGAATGACGGGATGACAAAGACATACATGATGTTTTTTTATCCCGCCTGGCTTTCCGGCTCTCCTCACCGGCAAAAGAAGGAAGTTTTATAGTAGGGAGTTTGTTCATGTGGTAAATCTGAGTTTTTCGTAACCCGAACATCAGGAATCGTTTGTAGCTTTTCCAAATAATAAAACTGATGCGTTTTAAAAAACTTTAAATGGCATTCATTTATTACGGCACAAAAAAAGCTTTTATCGGCATTGATGAGGTAATGATAAAATGTCCGGCATGCGAAGCTCATAACTTTGCCGATGTTATGGTCAACAGCATTTATTACCACATCTACTTTATTCCAATTTTTCCGATAGGGAAAGAAGTAAATATCGTTTGTCAGAAATGCGGACTGAGAAGATATGATCTGCCATTAAGCGAAAGCATTTTTGGAAATATCAACGAACTTAACAGGAAATTCAGGCATCCATGGTATACCTACTTATTTGTTCTAATCGTGTCAGCGGGATTTCTAGTCGGAATATTGGTTTAGGCATTATTGGACTTTATGTATCGTTCATTTTTAATCTTTCAATAAAAACATTGCGAAACATGCCAGCATTTTGAAATAAGAAGTAAGTAGTGAAGTTAACAGCCAGAATCCGAATCAATTCAGACAAGCCTGACCCATTTGAAGTGCGAAGTACGAGGTCCGGAGTAAGAAGTAAACAGCCAATTCACAATCAGTTTTATTGTTCAAACCACCCTCTTAAGGATTAGTGCGGGCATTCCGGCACTGGTGGCAGATTTCCCAGTCTAAAGGCAATTACTGATGATCATATTTTCAAACTTGTCGGTCAGGCGGGGAATCCTGTCTTCCCGACTTCGCCCGCCAAAGCTCGATGAACGTCGGCGGGCTTTTTTATTTCAGAGCTGTTCCTATCCAGGCGGGCTTTGTCGGGTGAGGCCCGACACCATTCCTGTATTAAAAAATTAAGCCACCTGAAAAGTTACGTCGCATCAAACGAAGCCCAAACAATGCTCCAGTAGAATTTTTTATCAAAGTATTACCGATTGGATCCTGGGCTCTCATTCAAGTTAATATGCTTGTATCAATACGTCTGCTGGTATTTGTAACTTCTCATTCAGTTTGCGTATCATCGCCAGATTTAATTTCCTTTTTCCCGAAAGGATTTCTGATTTTCGGGAACGATAACCCAGGATTTCAGAAAGTTCAGCTTCAGACATGTTTATCTGTTCCAAACGGAATTTAATAGCTTCCAGTGGATTTGGTTTGGGAACTGGATAATGCTCGTTTTCATATTCTTTAATCAGGATAGAAAGAATTTCCAATTCGTCAGAGTCTTTGGAATCCGGCTTGGTAGTTTTTTGCATCAGCACATAAGCACGGGCCAATGCAAGTTCATACTGCTGATTACTTTTTATCGGTTTTAACATAACTTACTTTTTTCGCGTCTATTTTATCGTATTGTTTGTGGGTGCCGAACCATACTACAAATACTATTTTTAACCTGTATTCAATATCTACGATTAACCGGTATGTGTTCCCATGAATATTGAATACAACCCTTTTATCAGTCAGAACAGAAGCATTCCGGTACTGGCCTTTTAAGTCATTTGGAGAGTTCCAGCCGGCAACTTCAACTTCTTCATACCAGGATAACAATGCTTGTTTGGCTTTGGGAATTTCATCCCAATAGCTATTTAATGTCTTACAGCAATAATCCTCATTGGCGAATATACAAATTTGTTACCATTTTGGTAACATTCATTTTGCCCGCGTAGAACAACCAATAAAAATATTTATGAAATTACCATACGGTTAAATTCGAGTTGAAATGAGGTACCGAAAATATTGTTCTGTTAAAATCAAGTATAGTTGAACGATAGAATACAATTATGAATTCATAGTAAATTATCTCCATAAACATGCAATCAGGAACAATACTGTTATTTCTTATTTTATTAACACATGCAACCGCAACTTTTTCCCGGGACTTACAAGGGTCTTCTCAGGTTTCCGGAATGATTAATTTCAGGGAAATACTAAACTTCTTCCGCCTTTCTAATAGTGCTGATTCTTAAATTTTAATCTAAAAGAAAAAGATAATTTTTAAAGGCTGCGTCACCCACCAGTCCTTTTCAACTGCTTTGGCGGTCATACCTTTTTTGGTCGTGACCTGGTTGATCAGTAGTCGGCGTGTTTCCTCCGGTAATTTTAAAAGCTCAATCATGATGGGCAAGTAAGTTAGCAATGTCAAGTAAGGTTTTGTGAGCGTGTTGCGGTGCAAATTTTGCATCCTCCCGGATGATGGATGGAGACAGGGTTTGGAGCTTTTCCTTCAAAATTAATTTCACTTTATCTGTCGTTTTCTGCTCCCCCAGTTCTATTAAGGACTGGATGGCAAGAAAGATCAATTCATTTTGGGCAGCAAGGTTTTTAGGGGTGGTCGGTTTGAACGTAATGATTCCTTTGCCGATGTGGATCTGGCGACGACTCCCGTTAGTCAGGAAGACCACGTTGGTAGGTACCTGGGTGGAGATTCCCATTTTAT
>JAATGW010000195.1 GCA_015654495.1 Chitinophagales bacterium | reverse complement strand
GGGGTATTGCCTCCGGGTATTGATTTCGGACCAGATGGAGCGATGTATGTGGCAGACTGGATCGATAGCTGGGGCACACATGACTATGGAAGAATCTGGAAGCTGGATGTAAATGCCGCAGATGCATATCCTGAACGTAAACAGACAAAAGAATTATTGCAGGCATCATTCAGTTCAAAAACACCGGACGAACTTGGTGAGATCTTAAAAAATCCGGATATGCGTGTACGGATGAAGGCGCAGTTTGAACTCGTGAAACGCGGAGATAAAGGATCGGATGTTTTCAAAAAAAATCTGGAACAGAAAACAAACCAACTGGCAAGGGTACACGCTATCTGGGGTCTTGCACAATTGGGCCGGCAGAAAGACTCATATGCAGCTGTATTGCTGACTTATCTCAGGGATGGGGATCCGGAGATAAGGGCACAGGTTGCAAAATGGCTGGGGGATATCAAATACAAAGCGGCGGGAGAAAATTTAATTCCTTTGCTGCAGGATACATCGGCACGTGTTCGCTTTTTTGCTGCGGAAGCATTGGGAAGAATTGCGCATCACCCTGCTTTACCGGGGATTATTTCCATGCTTCGTGCTAATAATGATAAGGATGTTTATCTGCGTCACGCTGGTGCGCTCGCTTTAGCGCGCATCGGGCAGAGCGGGCCACTAATCGCATTAGAAGGCGATAGTTCAAGAGCTTTACGGATTGCAGCTGTTGTAGCTCTTCGCCGTATGGCAGACCCGGGCATCGCTGTATTTCTGAAAGATGCCGATGAATTTGTAGTGACAGAAGCCGCCCGGGCCATTAACGATGATTTGTCTATTGAGAAAGCATTACCTGCTTTGGGTGACCTGCTAAATACCACAACATTCACCAGCGAAGCCCTCCTTCGGCGGGCCATCAGTGCTAACTTACGCACAGGCACACCCGCCGCAATGCAGAACCTTATCAATTTTGCGAAGAAGACATCTGCGCCCGCTTCTATGCGCGCCGAAAGCATCGCTGCACTTAGTGGCTGGGCAAATCCATCGGTAGTGGATCGTGTGGATGGCAGATATCGCGGAACTATAAGTCGCGATGCGGCATCCCTACTTGCAGCAGCAGATGAACCATTTCGCAGTTTACTGGCTTCACCTGATTCTGCTGTTCGCACGGCGACAGTGAAAGCTATCGGTGTCATGGGCATACAAAATTCTTCAGATGAATTATTTTCCATTCTGAAAAGCGATCGCTATCCTGCGATCAGGGTAGCGGCTTTGCAGGCATTAGCGGCTGTGAAAGATAAAAAAATGGACAAAGCCATAGAGATGGCGCTGACAGATAAAGATAAAACGGTTCGTGTGGCGGGGCTGAGTATCGTCAGCAAACTGGATATCCCTAAAGAGCTTGAGGTGAATTTACTGAACGATGTTATTGCTACCCGTTCGATGGAAGAACGACAGGCGGCCATTATTACCCTGGGACAGGTTCCGTTGGAGTATTCCCAAAAGCTAATAGAAAATCTTTTAAATAAGATGGAGGGCGGTACATTAAGTCCTGAACTATATCTTGAATTGGGTGAAGCTATTGACAGTGCAAAATCCGCTGATCTGATAGCGAAATACAAAAAAATCAGCAACACCAAATCAACAAATGATATTTATGCTGCATATGCCGGCGCATTAAAAGGTGGCGACGCCAATCGCGGCGCTAATATTTTCTTCTGGAATCAGAGTTCTCAGTGTATCCGCTGTCATTCCTATGACGATCGTGGTGGAAACGCCGGCCCGAGACTAAATGGCGTTGGAAAAAGATTATCGCGTGAACAGATCCTGGAAGCGCTTATCAATCCCAACGCAAGACTTGCTCCTGGTTTTGGTATGGTGACGCTGGAATTGAAAAACGGAGAAACAGTATCAGGTACACTAAAACGTGAGTCGAAGACGGAACTTGTAGTATCATCCGGGAATGCAGCTGATCGTACGATTGCGGTAAGTGATGTTGCCAAAAGAACAAATGCCATGAGCAGCATGCCGGATATGAAACTTCTATTATCAAAGAGAGAGATACGGGATGTGGTAGCTTTTCTGTCGGGATTGACGGGGGAGTAAACAACAAGGTAAGAGGAGTTCTCGCGGCGAGTCCGCTTCACTGAGACTCGCCTTCGTGCGTTGCTCCGCCACCAGCGTAGGCGCCCTGTCCTCTATATCACTTAGCTGATCTGATCTCCACAGAGCCAGGCGAGTCACGCTGCGAAAATAATAAGCTATGCAGAATAGCAAAAGCATAAAAATAACATCCTCTGCGGCGAGTCCGCTTCACTGAGACTCGCCTTCGTGCGTTGCTCCGCCACCAGCGTAGGCGCCCTATCTGCTATATCACTTAGCTGATCTGATCTCCAAGGAGCCAGGCGAGTCTCGCTGCGAAAATCATAAGCTATACATTATAGCAAAAGCATAAAAATAACATCCTCTGCAGCGTACTCGCCGTGAGCCCACTCATCAGCCCGCCGGGAAAAATCGCATCCTGTTTCGTTTTTTCAACATTGCCGCGGGTTTCGGAACCAGTATTTTTATACATGCCAGTCGCCAAGAGAATCCCCGAATGCTATGGTTTGCATTTCATCACTTTTACCTGTTTCGATTGGGTGGACCTGTTTGAGATTACCAATAGTTACGATCTGGTGTACAAATGGTTCGACTATCTGAAAGCTAAGCATCATCTGATAATCGGCTTTGTGATTATGCCAAATCACTTACATGCATTGATTGCTTTCAGAAATACAGGCAAGTCAATTAATACCATTATCGGAAATGGAAAGAGATTCCTGGCATACGGAATGATCGCGCGTTTGAAACTTCAGGGGAGAAATGACATCCTTAAAAAACTTTACCTGAATGTCGAAGCAACTGATCGCAAACGCGGAAAAATTCATGAGGTATGGGAGAATTCATTTTGCTGGACGGAATGCTGGTCGTTCAAATTTATTCTGCAAAAACTGAATTATATACACAATAACCCATGTCAGAAAAAAAGAAAACTTGTTGACAAATCCGTTGATTACGTGCACAGCTCAGCAGGATTTTATTTTAATGCAGAACCGGGCATCTATTCTGTAACTCATTTTATGGACTTACTGAGTATGGATCTTTCGGTTTTTGTAGAATAGTATCTGCGGGTATCATACAGTCGATATGCCTTTAAAACATCAGGGAAATCTCTTCTGTTATTCAAATAGTCCAATTAATACGGAGACTGCCTAAAAGCCTCTTTTAATGTGATATTCGGGCGGAGGCTCATCTTAACCTACTGCTGCGAAATTAATCAGGTAAGTCTCATGCAAATAGGAAGAGCTGGCATCATAAGCTCCTGTTTTTATACTGTGAATAAGTTTGGAGGTGAGATTACCTGGCAACATTTATTTTCATGATTAAAATGATGTAATGCGAGCCAAAGTTGTAGGTACCAAAAGTGTCAGGTCAGGTAAAAAAGGAAAGAGCACCAAAGTAAAATCCATTCCTTTGTTGTCAAATACCCGAAAGCCGGAGCGTATGTCGGTTGCAGAGTGGCAATCCGTTTTACGTAAACAAGCTGCTGAAAATTCCCAATTCAATATCCGTGATCTTTCAGGAGGGAAGGCTTATGGCGACTACGCAGTTCTTAACCCCGCAACAAAAAATACTTACAAAGTAGCCCTGAGAAG
>JAATGW010000127.1 GCA_015654495.1 Chitinophagales bacterium | reverse complement strand
GATCACCGGAACCTTTACTCTTGTGGCAGTTGATGATAATAAAAAACCGGTCAGTGTTTTAGACTGAAAGGCTTTTTAGTTGTATCAGGATTCAGCTGCGTTCTTCGTTTTCTGAATTTTTTACTTAGAACCTGCTGATTAAGTAAAGCGTAGTAATGGAATTATAAAACTGTTATAACCCATTTAGGTATTTCTATCTTTCTTCTGTTGTTTTTTTCTCTTCACTGACTGATGTTTTACACTTGGAAACCCTTGCCTGTAGCTTTATTTTTGTTATGATTGATACCGGTATTGATTATTGTCCGCCGCAGGCGGATGCGCGAAGTTAGCTAACCCGCCTACGGCGGACGGATGGAAATGGTGAGTGATCCGCCTGCAGCGGACCGGGCTCACCTACCATTTCCATTTGTCAAAAAAATTGGTGGTGGTGGCGGGGGAGGGGAGGGCCCGCAGGGAGGGCTGCGGAGAAACGGATCGCATGCAGGAAGATCAAACCAAAATATTTAGCCGCTCATTACCTCAATTCCACTTTTATCAGGATAAGTCATCAGGTGCATCGTATTTAAATTCCGGAACTTTAATCCCCGGCATTTCTGCGTACCAATATGTCTCAACAATCCAACACCATAAGCGTGTAAATCAACAGTACCTACTTGGTTATTGTCAATGTTTTTGTATCCACTTTTTTCCCGTCAGCAAATAGCTGGTAAAAATAATCGCCTGCAGGCAGGGCTCCTCCATCAATGCTGATGCTTGTCATGCCGCTGCTGACATTATATGATTTTACCCTTTGCCCGCTAACCGTAAACAATTCCAGTTTCGCCTGTTTTACCGATGAAGGAAGATAAAACCGGACAATTGTATTTTGTGAAAAAGGATTTGGCGCATTTTGTAATAAATAAGCGTCATTTAAAGAACCCGCGTTTTTTGTAGCCGGAGTCCTTGTGTCCGATATTTGTTGTACCAGTTTTTGCAATTGTTCTATCTCCTGCTGCAATTGTTCTATTACAGTTTGCTGCTCCTGCATACCCTTTATCAGCACCGGAATAAGCTCAGTATAATTCACTGCTTTAAAATCAATATCAGGTGTGGCTTTTCCGCTCTTTCTTTCTTCGTCGGTAGAAGTTTCAAATTTGCTGGCTTTAACCAGGCCTGGTAAAACCTTTTCAAGATCTTCTGCAAGGAGTCCATATCGGTCCCCCTGCGGCAGATGCATCAATTTATAATTGCCTTCATCTTTGTACTGGTATATTTTAGGATGAAGCTGATTAATTATATCCATCGCCTTTGAAAAATCCTTCACATTTTTTTTGAGTTTTTCATCTGAAGGCAGGTAAGTTCCGGTAGTATATACATTGCCGGCAAAATACCCTGCATAAGTAGCTGTATTATTTGTAGAGGCAAAGATACCTATACCCGTATTTGAGTTGCCCTGTAATCCCCTTGATGACCCTGTAGCATTTCCCCAGACGCAGGCGTCCACACTGGATGCACTGGTTTTTACAACATATACTCCTGCAAGCAAGCCCGATTTGGATGTATTAAAAGAATAAGCATCGATGCCTCCGGTTACATTTATACCGTTATAGGATGCACCTGCATTTACATTCAGCGCATAGGATGCATTTGATGCGCCAAGGATACCGGTGGGAGCAGAGGTCGTGAAGTTTCCATTTGAACTTATGGCAACGGAGCCTCCCGGGCCCAGATAAGTATAGCCACCATAATAATTAACATAAAGGGCTGCCGGCCCTCCATTATAACGAGCCTGGAGAACATTCATGTCCATTGCGAGATTATAGCCGGCCACATCACCCAGAATTAAATAACCAGGCGTGGTAAGAGAAGCATAATTTTCGCCGATTACATGCAGTTTCGATTCAGGTGTTGAAGTACCAATTCCGATTTTTCCGGTATTAAAAAAAATGTCGGTAGCTGTGGATTTCCATTGGGAAGAAGCCGATGCCGCTGTTGATTGGGTGGTTCCATCCGCAAAACTGATACTATGTGTATTCAGCGTTTTCCATCGCTTTGCCGTAGTTCCAAGTGTGAGTGTATTAGTGGTTGCCGGATTAAGGTTTGCATTGATCAATGTTATTGCAGCCAGGTTTGATAGTGCTGTGTTTACTCCAATTGGATTCCATCCGTTATTGTAATAATAGAACCCCGGTGAATTATTCGTCTGATAAATGAGTAATCCGTTTACCGCCGCAGATACGAGTATGGCATCCCGTTGGGTTGAAGTCATGCGGGGTATCAGAATCCCTTTGGTTGTTGATTTTGCTTCCAGTATGGCCGAAGCAGCAGGTAATGTTGTACCAAGACCAATATTGCCTGCGGCATAATAGAGATCCTTATTTGTAAATCTCCAGGGCTGCGCAGTTGTTTGTGATGTTCCATCAGCAAAACTTACCGCATTAGTATAAAGATTTTTCCACCTTTTTGCAGCGGTACCCAGCGTATATGTATTATCCGTACCCGGGTTCAGATTTGCACTTATTAAAGTATTGATATTAAGGTTGGACAGAGAAAGATTTGCAGCTATGGGAAGCCAACCGTTGTTGTAATAGTAAAAGCCGGGTGTGTTGTTGGTCTGATAAATAAGTAAACCATTTGCTGCCGTGGATATCGGAATGAGGTCCCGTTGTGCCAGCGTCATCCGTGGTATCAGTATGCCCTTGCTGGTGGATTTTAATTCCAGCAAGGCTGATGCCAGAGGCAGTTCAGTGCCAATGCCTGCATTACCTGTTGCCGGGAATATGTTCTGGCCCTGCAATTGTTGCTGATAAAAAAATAAGCAAAATAAAAGGAATGCACCGCAGGATTGTTGGCGTAGATTTTTATTCATAAATTATTTTTGACTGATCATTGAATCATTGCATAAGGCTGGCATGCTACTAAAGAGGTAAACTGTAACCGGATTTTTTGCGCTAATCTTAGCAGGATAGATAGAAGGTACTTACTGGTAATTCAAATAGCGTCCTGAATTTAGTCAATTTCAGGTAGAATGATTCGGGGTATTTTCACCAGCTCAGCTATAGGTTTTTTTGAACCCAATAGGCACAGAGTACACATAGGAAAACACATAGAAAAGTGTATAGGGATCAGATCTTCATGAATCGGCTGTTTCCTTCTGCCTTCTGCCTGCTGCCTCTTTAAAAATTAAACACCAATCTTGCAAACAATCTCCTTCCGTTTCCGCCCATCTGCACTGCATCCCAGGGTCCGCCGGTTTCGTTATTAAAAGCCCATCCGCGCGCAAGCGGCGCAATTCCGAGATCAGGATGAATATTGAAGATATTATCACATCCCGCAAAAACAGAAAGGGCCTGGTTAATCTGAAAACCTGCATAAATATCAACCGGAAATTTTCCGCCATAATCATAACGGTCAGGCACACTGCCTAATCCGTCATCTCTCGGAACCATCGGATTTATTCCCAGTCCGTCTTCACCATATCCAAGCAAGGTAACTTTTCCAAAATAGGTAAGTCTCGTTCCGGCTGTCCACCTTCCGCGGCCATACTCGAAGTTCAGTCCCCATTTGAGTTCAGGTGCTGAAACGAGTATAAATGCTTTGTCACGATCACTCAGAAAAGAATTGGTCAGAAATTCTGATCCGGATAATACAGCAGGAATATTGACTTTTGAAATTTCCATATGCTGCCAGTTGCCGGTGAACAAAGCACGGAATGAATTTTTGTTCCATTTTTTTGTGTAGTCGATCACAATATCGAGGCCCCTGTTTTTTGTATCCACTGCATTGGAAAAAAATTGTGCAAGTGCGATATTATTTGCCTGTAGTTCCTGTGCCAGATCGGGATTCAGATCAGGATCAGTTGCATCAAACTGACCGGTTAGTACTACACGGTCCTTTACATTTACAAAATATGCATCAACAGTTATACTGAGAGCGGAAATGGGTTTCCATGTAAAACCTATACTTGCATTCACGCTTTTTTCCTGCGTGAGTTCCGGGATTCCCGCTTTACGCGTAATGTCAAGATAATTGGGAACTATACGCACTTCCTGAATATTACCACCCTGTACAGTTGTGAAAGTGGAACTGAAATTAATCTGGGCAAGCGAAGGTGCGCGAAAGCCGGTACTTACCGATCCCCGGATATTAAAATGCGGTGCGATTTTATACCTCGCTGCCAGTTTATAATTCAGGGTAAATCCAAAATCGCTATAGTTCTCAGCACGGATTGCACCGTTTAACAGGAACTCAGGACTGATATCCAGTTCTGCATCAGCATATGCTCCGAGTACATTTCTGTTTGATTTATTTTCGTCACCTGGTTGATAGCCGGGAAAGCCCTGCGAACCGGTTGCTTTTTCTCCTGTGGGATCATAATTTTTATAAGAGTCCTGTTCTCCTGCATATAGATTATAACGTTCAAACCGGTATTCAGCGCCCATCGCCAGGTTCAGTCCCTGAGCTATAGTGAAGAATTTTTTGGAGAAGTTGGCGTTTACCGTGTTCTGCAGAAAACTAAAACCACCATCATCAAAATGATTTTTATCTGCACCTAATGATGCGTTGAAAGTTCGGTCGCCAAAAAAATGAAAATTATTAAAGCCCAGTGTATTACTCAGATCCCATGTCCAGCCTGCTGTTGACCCCCCTTTTACACCTGCCGCAAGCGAAGCATCCATTACATAGGTCTGTATATGCGGATTATAAAAAGTATCAGCATCGGCTGATATTTTCATTATATCAGGAACATAGATCAGTTCGCCACCCGCAGTTGTAGGAAAGCGATCAGGACGAGCGGAAAAATTCCTGGTAAATGCATAGGCATCGGAAGCTTTATAATTTAATCCTCCAAAAGCATAAATCGTGGTAGTTCCCGCAAGAGGTAATTCCATATTGACGAATCCACCACCGCCAGCCATGGAGCCATCGCCATGTGCCCGTCGAACCACATTTGTGTACATGAAATCTTTACTGCCGGCTACCGTATCGAGAGCCTGGCGAAATGTTTTTCCCAGATAAATGAAATTGCCCGTAATGTTTATAAATCCTTTCTGCCCGAGCCTGAATCCATAATTTCCATTAAAAGTAAAAGAGTTGCCGTCCAGCTTACTATCGTATACATACTGATCATATGCTTTTTCAGTAGCTGGATTGTATTTGCCATCCAGGTATCCGCTCCATCCCACATTGCCATTGAATTTACCGATGGATTTTTTTGTGATGATATTGATTACACCGGCGATCGCATCAGAACCATATTGAGCCGAAGCGCCGTCGCGCAACACTTCAACACGGTCGATGGCACCCGGAGGAATAGCAGAAAGATCAGTGCCGGAATTTCCGCGGCCCCTTGTGCCAAAAACAGCTACAAATGCGGTCTGGTGACGACGTTTTCCATTAATAAGAACAAGCGTTTGATCAGGACCTAATCCCCTGAGGGTTGCAAGATCTATATGATCCGCTCCATCGGAACCACTTTGTTTGTTATAATTAAATGAGGGCACGGTGAAATTCAGAATTGAGGTCACATCCATCCTTCCTGATGTTATCGAAGCCTGGTTCATATTCACCACATCTACCGGAACGGGGGTTTCCAGTCTTATCCGACCAGGAGAACGGGTACCAACCAGCACAACATCCCTGAGTGTTGTTTCTCTCGGTACCAACCGTACAACAATAAAATTATCTGTACCAACAACAATTGTCGCGGGGAAATATCCCACCAGTGTAAACTCCAGCTGACTCCCGACCGGAGCCGTGATAGTAAATTCGCCATTATTATTGGAAAGAGTACTGGTCTGTGTGCCCTTGATAGTTACAGTGGCCTTTGCAATGGGAATTCCGGAGGAATCTGCCACCACCCCTTTAATAGTTTTTTCCTGTGCCTGTAGACTACAACAAATAAAAAGAACCGTCGTGAGTACGAATAGTTTCAGAACTGCCATGAAAGGAAATTAATACGGTTAGTGGTAAATACAATTTAATCAATTTTTGCGATACCCGTTACCATTGAACATATGGTGTAAATAGAACACATGAATTGAAAAATCAGGTCTGGGTCATCAATTTCTTTTTCTGGCTGCGGAATTGATTTTGCTTCTTTGATGAATACAGGCAGACCATCATTTGTAGTAATAATTTTCAAAAGAAGTGATTCATCAGAACCAGCGATTTGAAAAAGCATTTTTCTTTGAATTAGTATTGAATTAAACAAGAGCCCGACCGTCTGTAAATTTTGAATTCTGAATTTTATGAGCTAATTTATGATCATGGCTAACCAGTCCGGAATCAACATCCCGGGTTTACTGATCTTTTGCTTCTTCCTTATCACTGTAGGAGGTTGTAAGAAATTGTTTGAAGGCAAACCTTATATGGACTATTCGTATAAAAGTTTTAAAGATCCGGGATTTTATAAAGACACACTTGGTCTGGGAGAATTTCCAACGGGACTTGCACTTGAAAAAATTATTATTTCCGGTCTGTTCAACAGAGGAGTAATCATGTTTGATTATTACGCAGGAACGGACAAAATTAAAACGATTGCATTTGGTGGTGAAAGACATCCAAATAGTTGTGATACTTTCTGGTATGAGTTTTTCTACCGGGATGACCGGATCGAATATGTAACTGAAAATTTCCCGAATGAATATTGTAAGTATGTATCAGTCTGGCATAAGTATTATTATTATCCTTCGGGCGCTTTAAAAAGCATTCTTCAGGAAAATCCACCTAAGAACGGGCCTCATGAATATTATTTTTCTTATAACAGCGATGGAAGAGTAGACCGGATTTTTCTGCTGACGGATTACGATGGGAGTGCCGGACCGGGTGTTACGATAAATTATTATAAATACGATTCGTCGGGAAACGTGAGTGAGAGGCGATTTCAGCCTCCCCGGGAAAACTACATCGAGGAGGTGACAACGTTTAAATATGACAACTCGGTAAATCCCTTCCGGCATATTTTCTACTTATATAGCAGATGTGCATGCGATGAAGCCTTCGGACCTGATTTTCTTTCCGGCAATACTGTTGTTGAACGAACACGAACTTACCCCAGCACTTCGAACACGCATATCCTTCCTTATATCCTTGAAACGCAAAGCCGTGTACTTAAATCCTGCTCCGACGGTGCGAGGAAACGAACCTTTGTGTATCGATGAAATGTGTATTGATGAACCGTACTCTTTTTTGAGGGCGAATTTACCCGATGAAGGATCGGTTTTTAAACCTGCCTGCTGTCTCCCGGATTTGAATCCTCTCCGAACTGAATAATTGCTGAACTTTGAATTTTGGTCGGTAAATAAAATAAGTACATGAGCACCAATCAACCAGGGGGATTTTCTACAGAGGCGGTACAATCAGGCAGAATGGAAAATAGTGCGCATCCGCATGCCACGCCCATTTTCGCAAGCTCGGCCTTTACATTTGACAGTGCTGAGGAGGGCATGCGGCGATTTTCGGGAGAAGAGGAAGGGTATACCTATTCACGGTTCGGAAATCCGACAACAACAGCTGCGGCTGATGCAATCGCAGCAATGGAAGCTTTTAATCTAAAAGATGATATCGGTGCGGGCATTGAATTAAAAGCATTGTTTCATTCCAGCGGTCAGGCTGCCATTTCAACACTTTTTTTATCGGTTCTTTCCGCCGGTGATACAGTTATGGCATCATCTTCATTATATGGCGGCACACATGAATTTCTTACTAATTTTTTGCCGCGTTTTGGCGTGAGGAGTATTTTTTCTGATATGAAAGATTTC
>JAATGW010000045.1 GCA_015654495.1 Chitinophagales bacterium | reverse complement strand
TATTGTGTTAGAAACAACTGAGTACTATTTCTTGATTTTCGACCTGACAACTTAATAACCTGATAACCTTACAACCATTTTTTATCAGGGTGGAATTATTTAAACGTATTACCTCGTACATATAACTTATAACGTATAACGGCTGTTTAAAAACTACTTCCACTCCATCATCTTGCCCCGGTCTTCATTCTTAAGGCATTCGTTGAGCGTTTGCTCATCATATGCAAGACCATACTGCTTGAGTACCTCATCAGGAACACCATCCCATGAATTGGGTTGATTGCCTGCATATCCGAGATCCGCGATACCTATTTTACTGGTATAGAATCCGGTTGCGACGAGATTTCGTAGTTGCGAGAAGAAAGCTGCACCCTGTTTGTTTTCCGGTAAAACTTCTTCAGGATATGCAATGAGTTCCAGTAAAGCGAGTTGTTGTTCCTTACTGCTATCTGTAAACGAAGTTCCATAGGTATTAAATGCTTTCAGATCCAGCCAGCGCAAGCCGCCTCTCAATGGGGTTTGATGACGTGGCTGGTCTTTTACTATGAACTCAATAAAAGCAGGAACACCAGCGTCAGAAGCTGATCCGGACTTTTCATCAGCAGGGATAATCCAATCCCCCAATACCGTAATGGTTTTCAGTTCAGCAGCCGTGAGAAAAGTTTCGGCCTTTATTTTTTTGTCTCTTTCAATTTCTTCAGGCGTTTGTCCGAAAAGTTCCGGAGCCGGCGTTTCCGCTGCTTTTTCCTTTTCTTCAGTTTTGCACCCGGTCAGGATGGCGCCGGTTGAAATACCTGTAACTGCAATAGCCCTTAATGAATCTCTCCTGTTCATGATGTAAATTTTATGCTGAATTGAAACTCAGATATTCTGTTTTTTTAACTGCTCAACGATAAATTCTGATGTTTTCAATGAAAGCGCCAGAATTGTCCATGTAGGATTTTTATCAGCCTGTGAAACAAAAGGTCCCCCATCAACTATAAAAAGATTTTTCACGTCGTGTGCCTGGCAATTTTTATTCAATACCGACCGCTCCGGATCATTGCCCATTCTGGTAGTTCCTACTTCATGAATGATGCGTCCCGGTTTATCCAGACCATACATTGTTTCTTTTCCGGGTTTATCACCTAATGGCACCCCGCCCATGGCATCTATGATTCCTTCAAATGTATCCTGCATATGTTTGCTTTGCAGAATTTCATGATCGGTCCATTTATAGGTAAATTTCAAAACAGGAATGCCGTACTTATCAACTACGTTCGGGTCAATTTCACATTTATTTGTTTCCAGTGCGATACTTTCACCTCTACCGGCAAATCCCACATTAGCTCCATAGAACCGACGATAGTCTTCTTTCAATGATTTTCCGAAACCTCCCGCTTTTCCTGCGACTCCATCCTTCGCAGGATATTTTCCATTGAACCTTTCAATACCTGAGCCGAAACCATAACCAGGCATTCCCATTCCGCCACCAAATTCAATATGATAGCCTCTCGCGAAATTCAGTTTTTTATTATCGAGCCACCAGGGCGTATATACATGCATCCCGATCGTTCCATCTTCATTATATCTCTTTCGATCCATGAGCTTTGGAATAAAGCCTGACCTCGACGCACCTGTAGAATCATGAAGATATTTACCAACAATGCCACTGTTATTTGCGAGGCCATTCGGAAACCTTGAAGACTTACTGTTAAGCAACAACCTTGCAGATTCACATGCGCTGGCCGCGAGCACAACCACTTTTCCTCTTACATGATATTCCTGAAGATCAATTCTGTCTATATAATGTACTCCTGTGGCATTTCCCTGTGTATCAGTTGTTACTTCACGCGCCATCGCGTTTACAATCACATCGGTATTTCCGGTTTTACGCGCGGGTTTTACCAGTACAGACGAAGAAGAAAAATCGCCATATACGGTACAGCCGCGGTTACATTGTGCACAGAAAAAACAGGAGCCCCGGGAATCATTAATTGGTCTTGTCAGTACAGATTTTCTTGCGGCAACAACAGGAATATTAATCTTTTTTCCTGCTTCTTTTATCATTATTTCATGAAGCCTGGGTTTTGGTGGAGGTAGAAAAAACCCATCCGGCTCATTCGGCATATTGAGGTTGGTGCCATATACACCGATCATCTTATCGACGCGGTCATAATAAGGTTTCATCTCATCGTAGGTGATCGGCCAGTTGTCGCCAAGGCCATCAATGCTTTTCCGCTGAAAATCGTGTGGGCCAAACCGTAAGGAAATGCGTCCCCAGTGATTGGTACGTCCACCCACCATACGGGAGCGGTACCAGTCGAATTCCGTGCCGGCATTACGCGTGTAGGGTTCGCCGTCTATTTCCCAGCCCCCATAAGCCGCATCAAAATCCCCGCCTGCTCTCAAAGCAGTAGAGGCGCCACGCCGCGGCGACTGATAAGGCCATTTCAACTGGGTTTGTTGTTTGGGATCTGCAGGATCATAGTCAGGACCTGCTTCCAGCAATGCAATTTTAAAACCGGCTTCAGCAAGAATCTTTGCTGCCATTCCGCCTCCGGCTCCGGAACCGACTATGACTACATCGTATAGTTCGCCTTTCTTTTTGATTTCAAAACCCATATGGCAATCGTTTTAAGTTATACGTTTGATGTTATACGTTCGAGACCCCGTGTTAAGCCAATTTTTAAAAAGAACGGGGTTTTCAGGTTGTCAGGTTATTAAGCTATTAAGTCGAAAAAAATATCACTTTTTTGATTCTAATGCATTTCCCTTAGAAATAATTAAACCGTAATATCGGATTTAAATCTTTAAATAAATGACCGCCTAAGAAGAGAATTACCCTCGTTTGTTATAAGTTGACTTGCGAACTAATTTATAGCTTAGTACTCCGAATCTATTTCAGTGCATTAAAAACTTCGTATAAAATAGTTAATTGCACAGTAACATTAAATCTAATAACATTATTCCACGATTGAATTATTCCCCGATTGAATAAATGATTCTGGAAATTTGAACCTGTACCTAAAACGTCTAGCTTAAAACGTTTAACATCCCATATTTCCCATCAACACCTTTATTAAATCCGAACTACCAACTAAATAATCTTCAATTGATAAATTCAAAAGAAAAACATTTCACATACTTAATAACTTAAAAACCTGATCACCTAACAACGTTAACCTAAATACTACTGATTTTACATTGAACGTTAAACATTAAACGTTTAACCTCTCAAATCACCCTCTCATTCCCCCCGTCAACGGGGATCTGCGCTCCGGTGGTTTTTGCAAAAAGATTTCCGCAAAGTTCCACAGCCAGTTCACTTACATCACTGCTTTTTATTTCCGTTTTCAGCACATTGTTTTTCTTATACTCTTCGAGGGATAGTCCATAATTTTTTGCGCGGGCCGCTAATACTTCGTCCGTCCAGATGCCAGTATCAAATACCGCGTTCGGATGAACCGTATTGATCCTGATATTGTCCCTGCCCCATTCAAGTGCGGCTACCCGTGCCAGTTGGTTAAGTGCGGCTTTGGAGGCCGAATAGGCAGCTGCTCCCGGTCCTGGTGCAGGAACATTTTTTGATCCGATTATGGAGATCCTTCCACCACGCGGTGCGTTTTTCAGAAACTGAAATGCTTCATGCATCAGAACAAAATTGGCGTCGAGATTGATACGCATTACCTTCTGCCAGTCGTTGATTGCCAGGTTTTCAATCCGGCTGCTCTGTGGAAAAATACCTGCGTTCAATATCAGCATATCCAGACCGCCAAAATTATACACTGTTTTTTCCAACACATTTTTAAGCTGCTCAGCATCTGTTACATCGCAAACAATTCCGAGGTACGCGTCCTGTTTAATAAGATCTGTCACTGCAGGATTCAGATCAATACCTACAACAGCGGCACCACGTTTCAGCAATGAATCGACACAGGCTTTTCCAATACCTGAAGCTGCTCCGGTGACCAATGCAATTTCTCCTGTAAATACTGGTCCTTTTCCCGCCTTCGCCAGTTTAGCCTGTTCCAGTTCCCAGTATTCAACATCAAAAATATCTTTTGCCGGCAAAGCTTTATAACCACCGAGTGCAGTAGCCCATTGAATAATATCAATTGTGTGATCATAAATATCGGCAACGATTTGTGCATCTTTTGCTGTTTTGCCAATGGCACAAACACCGAATTCCGGATCGAGCACCACACGCGGCGCCGGATCAAGAATTTTTTTGCGGTCCTTTGCCAGCGGCTCATTTTCATTAAAATATTTTCCGTATTCTTTTACATAGGCGTCCACATCCCTGCCTACCAATGGTATTCTTTTTGTTCTGATTACATGATCAGGTGTCGCCGGACCCTGTACAGCAATTGTATTCAGATCATCGCGACCTGTAAATGCAAGACTTTTTTCATCATTCACTCTTTTGATAATAACAGGAAATCCGGCTGCCGTTGAAACTGCTTTTCTCAACTCAGCAAACTGTATAACTAGTTCAGGCGGATCTTTTTTCGCTGCATTTACAT
>JAATGW010000299.1 GCA_015654495.1 Chitinophagales bacterium | reverse complement strand
GTCATCAGACCATGTATTTGTAACTGCATCGTATACCCGCACTTTTTTGATTGGAATTGTGCCATAGTTAAAATCGAATCCGCCAGCTATATATAATTTTGTTCCTGAAGTTGTTGCAGTAAATGCCTGGTAAATTCCGGGAACAGCAATAGCCGTCCAGTTGTTGGTATTAAGATCAAGTATGTCGGTAACATTTGTCGGCCATACTGTGGCAGCATCAGTATTATAAAAGCCACAGATAAACATCAGCTTATCGCCAACCAGTGCAGCAGTACTCCGGTAACGCTCCCTAGTAAGCTCGGTATGGCTCCATGACAATCCATTAAGATCGAGTATATCAATACGGGTACTGTTTACATCTGCGGCTGTTTTGCCACCAGCGATATAAATTTTATCCTTTGCACCTATGGCGCTCGCAAAAAACCGCGGTATGCTGAGTTCACTTGTCGTCCAGCTATTGGTACTGGTGTTCCATATATCCACACGCGAAGATGGATTTCCATTCATATCTGTACCACCTGCAAAAATCACCAGGTTTTTATAAGATGTTATTGCCATGCTACTACGTGCCACCGACAAATTTCCGGCATAACTGAGCTGCCCATTTATCTGTGCCCGTTGTTTTGGTTCACATGTTTCAGGCTCCGGTTCAAGTGTAATATAGACAGTATCTTTTGATACGAGACCCGTACTATCGGTAACGGTCAACTGAAACTCATATACACCGATTGCGAGGCCTGATAGTCCGGTTTGAGCTGAAGTTGGGTTCTGTAAGGTAAACAATGCAGGACCTGAAATTTTTGTCCACAGATAGCTTGCGATATCGTTATCAGGATCTGTTGAAGCTGTACCATCCAGAATAAAATTATTTACAGGTACAGTATCCGTTTGGTCAGGACCGGCAATGGCTACCGGCGGATGCTTCTTCAAACCGGAATCAACCTCCACGATCAATGTGTCACTTGCACTGAGGCCGCCATCATCTTTAACTGTCAGCACTATTTCGTAAATGCCATGAGCCAGTTTTCCGATGCTGGTTTTCATGCTGCTGTCAGTCTGAAATCCCGCAATTCCCGGACTGCTTATCACCAACCACTGCCAGGAAACGATGGAGCCATCAGGATCGGAAGAAAGCCCTGCGTCGAGATGTGCACTGTCCTGGGGAGGAATAATCAACTGGTCAGGACCGGCAACGGCTATTGGTGGCAGATTATCCTGCGGACAATCCTCGCACAAGAACTTTTTCTGGCAGGATTGAAGGCAGATTACTGCCGCAATAGCGACCGGAATCAATACGGAGAGGACTTTGTTCATACAGCGGAAAAACAAAAAATATCCTGTTCTTTGACCATCGGGAAGCAGGATTTGTTGCATTGCTGGTGAATAATGAAGCTTTTTGTTTCTGTTTCTGGATTCTGGCTCGGAGCTTAAGGCTTATAGCTTTGGACTTTTTAAAATTCCATCATCCACAATTCGCTGTACATATTATCCGAAAGAATATTCGCTGCAAGGATATAAAGCCTTCCATTGATCGTAAAGCTCCTGAAAGTAAAATCCAACCGGTCCTGAATATCATACAGCACCTGCGTCCATTTATTCAGGGATGGATTATAAACATCAAAGAAAAAATTATAATCGAGACCATTGTGAATAAATACTAACTGATTATTAATTTCAAAAGCATCCAGATAGGCAACGGGATAGGATAAGTTCGCAAAAGTTGGTTGTTGAGTATTAATATCTCTGATTTCAACAAGGCAACTTGTGTTGCCCGATGTTTGTAATCCGCCAGCCCAAATTATTTTATTCCCCGATACTATCCCTGCATGTTCTTTTCTTGCAATTGATAGATCAGCTCCTTTCGAAAAGCTCTTCTGGTCCGCATCAAAAATAATGACCGTTTTCTTCGCAGTACCATTACTGTTTTGTCCACCTGCTATATACAACTTGCTGCCCGCTGCACCAAGGGTACACAAATCGACTGCTTCATCCATATAAAAAGTGGCCGAGCCGTTGGTAGCAGCATCATACATATCTATTGCATTTGACATTGGCTGAACCGTTCCATTTGCGATCCTGGATCCGCCAACAAAAAATACTCTATTCCCGATTACCGCCGTTTTGATATTACTTGCTGAGCGGCTCAATTCAGTTGTTGACCATGTACGGGTAACAAGGTCATAAATATCTACCCGCGAACTTGTAGAGTCTCCCGGGCCAATACCTCCTGCGAAAAATATGCGGTTCCCCATTGCGACTCCCGCGACGTCCGTCCTCGGGATGCTAAGCTGTGTTACTGACCATTCATTGTTCCGTGTATTCCAGATATCTACTCTGGCTGACAGAGCACCATCATTTCCTCCGGCAAAAAAAACATATTGATCTTTCGCAAGCACAGTTAAACCCTGGCGTGGCCTTGAAAGATTTCCAAGTAATGACATCTTTGCCTGAATCACATTTCTAATAACCGGGTCACAGGCAAATGGGTTAAGGGTCGCCGTTGTCAAAACTAATTGAACAGTATCTTTTGAAAATAATCCCCTGGAATCTGTTACCAGCAATTCTACCTGGTAGGTACCTGCTTTCAGATTTTTCAACTCTGTGGATACTGAAGAAGCATTTGCTATAACCGTTCCCGCCGGACCTGATACCACGGTCCATTGATATGCAGCAATATCATTGTCGGGATCATAAGAGTCAATTCCGCTCAGCAAAAAAAGATCAGCTGGCAAAGTATCTGTTTGATCAGGCCCTGCATTCGCCACAGGAGCATGTGCATCTCCGTTGCCCGCCACAATAATCTGTATAGTGTCGTAAGCAGAATATCCACAGGCGTCTGTTACCTTAAGCCCAAACCTGTACACGCCTTCAACCAGGTTCGAAATGGACGAATAGGCACTACTGCTGTCAGAAAAAAGATAAGAACCAGGTCCTGAAATTTTCGACCACTCCCAATTGATCGTTTTCGTTGCTGCGGAACCGGTAGTATCGGCAATCAGTTCAGCAGAATCGGCGGGTGAAAATACATACTGGTCTGAGCCGGCATTTGCTGATAAAGGCTCGGAGCCACAGGTACATTTTTCGCAGGAATATTCTTTTTTGCAGGCAATTGCCAGCAAAGCGATAAAAAAAATTAGGAAAAATAATGGACGCAATTCAACCCGAGTCATTTCATCAGCCTGGCGGCAAAGAATTCATAAATGCTACCCGGTCATCTAAAGTTAATATAAAAAACTAACCATGGAAAGGCTTAAAATCTGAACCTGATGCGTCCCTTTGATTGTCAATGCCAATTTATTCATCCTGATTAAAGCCGGCTTTTTTTAACCCTTCAAAAATCTTTGCAAGCAGGTCTTCCGACAATAAGAAGGAAGACAACATTTCAGGTAACTGCCACATTGCTGTGGGATAGTTCTTCATTAATCTTTCAGCGCATTTTTTTGAATCCTCCTTATTGCCGAGATATCCAAGCGTTACACATTTAAGAAGCGGGTCCCAGAATGTGTCTTCTGAATCGACCCGTTCAGCCCATAACATCGCAGAATCAAAATCATTTTTATGAATAAAATAGAAACAGAAACCAACATGAACCCACCAGGGATAAAACGGATTTAGTTTTATTTCCTTATCCATTCGTATAAATCCTTCATCAAAAAAACCGGCACAGATCAGTATGAACCCAAGGTCAGAAATCAGGAATGAACTGTTAGGATTTATTTCGAAGCATTGCAATACGGCATTCCGGCATGCATCCCTTTCTTTTCTGAATAAATGAACCAATGCCTTCGAATGCCAGGCCTGCTGACAGAACGGATCGATTTTAATTGCCTGCAATACGTGATAGTATCCTTCACGCAATGGATCTATTACCGTTTTATTGCCAAGTCCGATACCACTTACATATAATTCGCCCAGCATTGCCATTATTACCGGATTAGCTGGAAAATCTTTTAACGCCTGAGAGACTGCTCTGAAAGCTGTTGTAAAATTTTCAATTGAGTAGGTGCGCTGGCAGAGATAATAACTGTAAATTGCTTTTCGCACCGTACTTCCAGTCGAAAATTTTCCTTCGGCCTTCATCATTTCCTGAAATACAATTCCATGATACCCCGCTACCGCACATACAACAGATTCCACAATCTGATCCTCCATCTCAAAATTTGTAAGTGGAGCTATTTGCCTGTCAAAAGATTTTGACATTAGTATTTCACCAGAGGCTGCAGAAAGCAAACAAACAAGAACACGGAAATGATTTTCTATGTATTGGATACTTCCCGTAATAAGAAAGTCTGCATTAACCTGCTTCCCGGCTTCTAGAATATTCTCGTTCATTTTAGAGATGACCTCTTCAGGATAATATCCGATCACAGATATTTCAGGGAATTTGAAAAGTGCGGCACTCAGCTTCTCCCCCAGTAACTCACCAAATAATTCAACCTCCGGACAATTAGAAACAATACGAAAAGGAAATACAGCAACTACAGCAAGCTGTTCCTTTTCATTTTGTTTTGTTTTAAAAAACAGAGGTGTTGAACTGATACAGCCGGATTCAAATTGCGGGACATAACAGCCTTTTGGGATTTTTATGATAATCGGATCATTGATACCATCAATCAGGTAATACTCATTCAATGCCCGCCGCAACCGGCCTGCATGAATTCTTACAACTGCATCATCATGCGGATTAAAATCAGGCAGGCGACGAAGCACATTAACAGCAATACTGTATTCCTTCAGATGAAGTTCACGTTGATGAATTGTTTCATCAATTATATACTCAAGAAAACGGCTAAGGATTGGTGAATTCTGAAAAGCAGAAAACTGCAACACCCTTTTTGCCTGCCGGCTGATCTCCTCCTGTGTGAAGATGGCTGTGGTGTTCATGGTGTGAATTTTATTGCCGTGAGTTGATCGTACATAGTTATACCATTGGCTTGAATTTTCTTGTAACAGAAATGATTACATATTTCCAGATAGTAAAATATGTGACAGAAGGTAAAGATCAGGTATAATCATTTTAAGCTCAGATCATAGGTAAATTCTCCCGCAGAACTTAAGTCCATTTTACCTGAAATGGAAGTTCGTTTAACTGTATTTAACCCCGGGTTTTTGGAGTTGAGCTATCAAACTGTGTAACATTGAATATCCACGGTCGCGGAAATAAATATATCAACAATGTCTATTCCCCAGGCATTACAAATAAAACAATTCGCTGTATACCGGGATACGATTGAAATGTTGTATTTGTTAGATGAAGATTTCAAAACGCTTTGTGATGACTATTGTATCAGCAAAAACAGTTTTGAAAAATACTGTGAAAATCCGGGAGAAGACAGGAAAAGAGAACTCGAATACAAAGACCTGACCCTGGACCTGGAGAAAGAAATTCTCGAATATGTACAACGTTTAATCTGATTAATAGCAATAGCCGCCAACTTTTGTTTTGGCATTTACAAAGGCGTAGTCATCCACAATTTCAATTTTAAACGGGCAAAATTGAATCATAAACTATAATTACAATGAAAGCATTTTCACAAAAAAAAGGGAAAGCAACAGCTGCAATTTTCTTTTTGCTGCTTTTTTCAGGCATTCTGCGTGCACAGGAAGAAGATAAAGAAAAGGCAATGGAAATCTATGGTCATATTATGACTGATGTGGGTTATAATATCAACCAGATCAACCCAAACTGGTTTGATGTAGTTAGACCAACACAATTGCCCTCCTTCAGGAATCAATATGGAACGGATGGTAATGCCTATTTTTCTGTAAGGCAAACAAGACTTGGTTTTAAAAACTATTTTAAAACCGGAGTCGGTGAACTTAAAACACAATTTGAATTTGAACTCTTCGGAACAGGCGTTGATGCAGGACAAACAACATTTCGCCTGCGGCATGCTTATGCCGAACTGGGGAAATTTGGTGCCGGTCAAACATGGAGTCCTTTTATGGATATCGATGTTTTTCCCAACACGCTTGAATACTGGGGGCCTAATGGAATGGTTTTCTTTCGAAACCTCCAGATCCGTTATATGCCAATTCAGGGTGACACAAAACTTACCATTGCGCTTGAAAGACCCGGAGCAAGCGCAGACCAGGGCGTCTATTCCGATCGTGTGGAACTTGATGGAGTTTCAATGCGATTTCCTTTACCTGATCTTTCTGCCGAATACCGGTATGGAGGCAAATGGGGATATGTGGAACTCGCCGGTATTTTACGCAGGATTGAATGGAAAGATCAAAACAATGATCCAATCGATCTGACTGGCAGTGCAACCGGATGGGGCCTCAACCTCAGCACAAATATCAAATTCTTTAAAGATGTGTTCAGAGGTCAGGTAGTATACGGCGAAGGGATTCAGAACTATATGAATGATGCGCCGGTAGATATTGGTATAAAAAACAATTTTGCCAATGTTTCAAAACCTGTCGTGGGTAAGGCACTGCCGATCCTCGGAATAGTTGCTTTTCTTGATCATACATGGAACGACAAATTCACTTCTTCAATTGGCTATTCAATGGTGGATATTGACAATTCCGATGGACAGACTGCTGATGCTTACAAGAAAGGGCAGTACGCAATTGTGAATCTTCTTTACAGTCCGTTTAAAAATGTAATGACGGGGCTGGAATTTCAGTGGGGTGACAGAAAAAATTTCAAAGATGGCTGGAGCACTTCCATTTCAAAAATTCAGTTCTCTTTTAAATACAATTTTTCACACACGTTTTACAGAAACAAATAATCTTATAAAACAAACAGAAGATGAAAAAGCTACCATTTTTATTTGTCAGCATAGTAATCAGCTCCCTGCTGTTTATTATTTATAACAGTACTGCTGCTCAGAGCAAAAAAAAGGTTGCTGCAGCTAAGCCGGCAGCATCAGCCATCCCTTACCAGGAGTATATCGACAAAGCATACACGAAATACAAGGATCTCAAAGAAGGGAAGAATGCAGATTATATTAAGGAGCTGGCAAGTGTTGATCCAAATATTTTCGGGATTGCCATCGTAACAGCGGATGGACAGATTTTCACTAAAGGGGATCTGGATTCGCGGGTATCGATTCAATCTATTTCAAAAGTATTTACGCTCGCGAAAGTGATCGAAGAACAGGGTGCAAGAGCGGTGATGGATAAAATCGGTGTTGATGCAACCGGACTTAGATTCAATTCCATCGTTGCAATCGAACTACAGAAAGGAAAGGAAATTAATCCACTCGTTAATCCCGGCGCAATCGCCACGGTAAGCATGATCGCCGGTGCCGACTCGACTGCGAAATGGAAGAATATCCTTAAAACGCACAGCGATTTTGCAGGCTCACAGCTATATGTAAACGAACCGGTTTATATCAGCGAGGCAGGTGATAACCTGAGGAATCAGGCTATTGCACATTTGCTTTTCGCATACGGCCGCATGTATTTTGATCCGGTTCAATCAACCGATGTATATACAAAACAATGCGCAATTAATGTCAATGCCAGGGATCTTGCTATTATGGCAGCAACACTTGCCACGGGCGGTACAAACCCGATCACAAAGATGAAGGTAGTATCTCCCGAAACCTGTGCGTTTACCATGTCAGTAATGGCTACAGCAGGTCTATACGACGATTCAGGTCAGTGGCTGTATGCTGTGGGGCTGCCAGGCAAAAGTGGTGTAGGTGGCGGAATTATTGCAGTATGCCCGGGCAAATTTGGTATTGCCGTTATCTCGCCTCCCCTGAATGTAGTTGGCAACAGCGTAAAAGCCCAGAAAACAATTTATGACATCGTGAAGGACATGAAGGTGAACCCTTACCTGGTGGAACCAAAATAAATTTCTAACACTTAAGCATATAGGAATTGCGGTATTGCCGGATATGAAAAATGCCTGTAACAGGGAAGGGTTTTTATATTCTGCAGAAACCCTTCCTTTCATTCAGCCTTTAACCTTCAGCAAATGAAACTGCAAATCAGGGTATCAGCATTACTATGGATATGGGGGATATTTGTTTTAGTACCACGCGAAATGGCAGGACAATCCGCTTCAAACGCAGGAACGGTTTTATATAATGACAGTCATTTCCACCTCACTAATTATATCCAGGAAGGAATTTCCATACAAAAATTTCTTGAAATCATGGGAAACAAAGTGGCGCGATCTACATTGTTCGGAATACCATTGCAGCAACAATGGTCTTACCAGAATTCGGGAAATTTTGCACCAGGCTATTATCTCCAGACAGATGCTCCGCTCTACTATTATTCCTTTACCGATGCATACATCGCGATGCAATACAGGTTGCTCAGCAAAGAACAGCAATCAAGATTTGATCCTATGATTACAGGTTTCAATCCTGCAGATATGTATGCCGCAAGGCATATCGAACGTGTGTTGCGAACATTTCCCGGTGTGTTTACAGGCATTGGAGAGTTTTCCATTCACAAGGAATTTGTTTCATCAAAAGTGGCGGGTGAAGTAGCCAGCCTTACAAATCCGGCACTGGACAGTATACTTGAATTCGCAGGTAAGGTCGGATTGATCGTGATCCTTCACAATGATATGGATATGCCACTTGCAAAACAACAGTCGCAACCTGCCTACCTGGAGCAAATGAAGGAGGTTTTGAAACGGCATCGCAATACCACGGTTATCTGGGCACATATTGGCCTTGGCAGAATAGTGCGACCTGTTGGATATGGATCATCTTCGCCTGACGAAAGGTTTCCGGATCATATCGAAATCGTAAGAGAAATTCTTGAAGACCCGGCCATGTCGCATGTACATTTTGATATTTCCTGGGATGAAGTGGCCAAATACCTTGTATCCGGTCCGAAAGCAATTGAAAACTGTACAAAGTTGATGAACCGTTTTCCTGACAGATTCTTATTCGGCACTGATGTCGTTTCACCTCCCGATCAGAAATTTTATCTTGCAGTATATGATATGTATGCCCCACTCTGGAAGACACTGGCACCAGAAACGAGCAGAAAAATCAGGACAGGAAACTATGTGAGGCTCTTCGATATCGCAAGACAAAAAGTAAGAGACTGGGAAAAGCAAAACCTGCTGAAGTAGGAAGTCTGAAGCCGGGAGCCATGACCGAAAAAGGTCGCTAACCTATTCAGAGCACACAGAAGAGACCAACATAAGGTGAGAACAAAAAAAAACTCATTCATTCATTCTAAACATTCAGCTGATGGGCAGAGTATGTGCTATCGGAATTTTACTGATCCTGGTTCCATTTACAATAATACTGGCACAGTTTAGTAACTCACCGCTGATCGATAGTACTGATGAACATAAAGTGGGTTCGGGTTTTTCAGTCGTTAATAGTAAATACGGTACACTTCGCTTCTCACCTTATGTTACGATCAGGTATCTGAATTCAAAAGGCATCAATGACAGTTATAGTGATGCATCCGGAATAACACATCCGGTTGTAAAACGAAATGATATTCAGTTACAGAAAGTAACTCTCTATTTCAAGGGATGGATAGGAACACCCAAATTCACCTACTTCACTTATATATGGACTGCAAATGCAAACCAGGGTCAGGGAGCACAATTGGTATTAGGTGGCAGCCTGCAGTATGAAATAAAAAAATACCTCACTGTCGGAGCAGGGATAGGACCATTGCCTACCAGCCGTTCCCTGTATGGACAATGGCCCTTCTGGTTGCGGCAAGACACCAGGCCGATGGCCGAAGAATATTTTCGCGGTTCCTTTACTACCGGGATATGGCTCTCAGGAGAAATTATCGACGGTCTCAATTATAAAACCATGCTTGGCAATAATCTGAGTCAATTGGGAGTGGATGCTGGTCAGCTTGATGATGGGTTTAATACATGGAGTTCAGCACTGTGGTGGACAAGCCGTGAATATGGGAAGATGGCGCCTTACGGTGATTTTGAAAAACACAATTCACCTGCACTTCTTGCCGGAACTTCATTCACAAGGAGTACTGAGACCCGGCAATCGCAGCCGGGATCAGAAGCACCGGAAAACTCACAGATACGCATATCCGATGGTACAGGCATATTTTCTGTAAATGCATTTGCAGCAAACAGCCAGGTACAGGAGGCCAGGTACCAGATGAATTCGTTTAATGGTGGTATAAAATTCAGGGGATTTTCATTTGATGCTGAATATTTCCTGCGCTGGGTTTCAAATTTCAAAACGACTTGTCAGATTCCTGTATCAAAATTATTTTATCATGGATTTGCCATACAGGCTTCCGCTATGCTGATCAATAAAACACTGCAGTTGTACAGCACGGGATCTTATGTAGCCGGTCAATATGGCAAGCCGTCTGAAATCACCGCGGGCCTTAATTGGTATCCCTTAAAAAACC
>JAATGW010000285.1 GCA_015654495.1 Chitinophagales bacterium | reverse complement strand
TTAAAATTTGATTAATTATTGATCAATTCATAAACAGGGCGCAAAACTAAGGCAATTTAACATGCAAAACACAGGCGGCGGAAACAGCCTTAAGACCTATTTGTTTTAATTTAGCGGATCAAATTCAGTAAATATTATCCTGATGTTTTCAAAATTCCGTGTTCTCTTTGTACTTGCCTTGTTGCTGACTGGTTTCAGTTCCCTGGCCCAGGCGCCTTTTCAAAAAAATCCGCAGATCCCCGAGTTTTCCATTCTTGCTTCCGACAGTGTCACCTGGATTACAAGGGCGACCCTGAAACCCGGCAAACCAGCGATGATCATTCTTTTTAGCCCGGATTGCGATCATTGTATTAAGCAAATGGAAGAAATGTCCAAAAGCATGGGGAAGTTTTCAGACGTGGAAATTATGATGACGACCTATCAGCCCATCCATAAAATGAAAGAGTTTGAAAAAAAGTTCAACCTTTCTGCATATAAGAATTTTCATGTGGGCAGGGATGTTCGTTATTTCTTTGGCCCTTATTTTCAACTGAAGAGTACGCCGTTTATCGCTTTATATAATGACCAGCATAAACTCCTGACTTTCTGGGATGGTGGAGCACCGGTAGATAAAATCCTCTCTGTCATTAAAACCAAATAAAAACCGGTTGCCTGAATTTTAGTCAACAGTCTTTGCTTCAACAATTTCCTCATTAAAGTTGTCGGGAAAATTCACTTCTGTTACCTTTGGCCGCCCGAAATATCGCTTCAGTACAATTCAGTAAATAGATTTTACCACTATAAATTTTCGAGAATTATGAAAGTTACAGTTGTAGGCGCAGGTGCTGTTGGTGCCACATGTGCTGATAATATCGCCCGCGCGGCTCTTTGTCAGGAATTGGTTTTATTGGATATTAAAGAAGGGCTGGCCGAAGGCAAGGCTCAGGACATGATGCAGACTGCAGCATTGCTCGGCTTTGACACACGTATTACCGGAAGTACAAACGACTACTCAAAAACTGCAGGCAGTTCCGTTGTAGTGATCACATCAGGTATTCCCCGTAAACCAGGCATGACAAGGGAAGAACTTATCGGAACCAATGCCGGTATTGTAAAAGGTGTTTGTGAGAATATCCTGAAATATTCTCCTGATGCTATCATTATTGTGATCAGCAATCCAATGGACACGATGACCTATCTGGCTCTTCAGTCCACAGGACTTCCGAAAAACCGGATTATCGGTATGGGTGGAACGCTTGACAGCGCCAGATTCAAATACCAGTTGAGTCAGCACCTGGGTTGCAGCCCGGCCGACCTTAATGCAGTTGTGGTTGGTGGTCACGGTGATACGACGATGATTCCACTTATCCGTCTTGCAACCTGGAACAGCGCCCCAGTAACAGGTTTCCTGAGTGCCGATCAGCAAAAACAAATTGTTGCTGATACCATGGTTGGCGGGGCTACACTCACCAAACTCATCGGAACTTCGGCCTGGTATGCACCAGGTGCCGCCGGTGCAGCCCTTGTTGAAAGCATTGTGAGAGATGAGAAAAAGCTATTTACCTGCTGTGTTTCACTTAATGGTGAATATGGCCAGAAAGATATCTGCCTTGGTGTACCTGTAATTATCGGCAAATCCGGGTGGGAAAAAATCCTTGATTTCGAACTCAATGAAGATGAAAAAGCTTTGTTCAGCAAAAGCGCTGAAGCGGTAAGAGCAATGAATGATGTACTGAAAACACTCTAACACATTGAAACTGATATTGTAAAAAACCATCCGCCGCAGCGGATGGTTTTTTATATACTAGGCAGGTAATGCTGCTCGTTATTATATCAAATCCTTACCCAATGACAAGATACTTCGACTCACCGTTGAAAGTAACCGGCATTTTATTAACCCTGGCCGGATTTTTTTCAGCTTTTACTTCACTTCACCCTTCATTGCCTGAAAGTTATATGATCGCTGTTATGGGGATACTTGTATTCCTTACTTCTTATGCACTGGCGTATACATCACTAACTATCAAATGGAGGAGATTTTTCGAAATCGGAC
This sequence comes from Chitinophagales bacterium, assembly GCA_015654495.1. Lineage (GTDB taxonomy): Bacteria > Bacteroidota > Bacteroidia > Chitinophagales > Chitinophagaceae > Pollutibacter. The sequence continues at coordinate 4,714 of JAATGW010000285.1, read as the reverse complement.
TTATCCTGGTAATGGTCATTTCCAGTTTTTTACTGACGATGGATTTTTATGATCTGATAACCCTACGGCACCTTCAACGTTAACCGTGAGTTTCGGTGAGGCGCCAAAACTCAAGCACTTTTGAAGCAATCGCATCGGTGTCCTGTTCACGCATACATTTAAAATGCTTTTTTGGGCATTTGCTGTAACCTATTTTGGAGCAGGGCCGGCAGGGAAGGTTTTTTATTTCAAAATTCACCGTATCTATCTTCAGATCACCATAGTATGGATACATACCGAATTCCGGAATTGTATTTCCCCAGGCAGCAATTACTTTCTTTTTCAAAGCAGCTGCGATATGCATGAATCCGGTATCATTTGATAACACAAGCCGGCTCTGCCGCACGATGCTTGCAGACTGATGAAGATTAAAATTGCCGCAGGCATTAAAAGCAAGCCCTCCTGTTGCATTACAAATTTCTTCGCCGGCTGCACGATCCTCCTTTCCGCCGATCAATATAACAGGCAGGGCTACCTGCTCAATAATCCGGATTACTTTATCGACCGGTAATTTCTTGGTGGCATGTGCTGCACCAATTACTATGCAATAAAATCCACTATGTAAAAATGCAGGTAATACACTCTGGTCAACTTCCGAATTTTCCGGGATAAAATAATCCAGGCCTGCAGCATCATTTTTCACCTGCAGAACACTGGCTGTCTGCATGTAGCGATCAACGATATGTATATCCGGAAGAATATTCCACCTGAAATTCGTCATCAACCATTTTTCAGGGTTCAGTTTATTAAAGGAATACGATACAGCCTTTAATGCTGATTTAACCCGGAAGGTCCGCAGATTACTGTGGAGATCAATAATGATATCAAAGTTTTCAGCTTTCAATTCCTTTATTGTATCGGCGAATTCCTTTTCCAGCAGATGGATTTTATTTAAATAAGGATTGGAGCTTAGAAGGATGGCGAACTGAGGCTTGGTAAGAAAATGAATCTCTGCTTCCGGCAACTGTTGGCTTATGCACCTGATCACAGGTGTGGTGAGCACAATATCGCCGATAGAGGAAAATCGTATGATGAGAATTTTCATCAGTAAATAAAATGATCATCTGCAAAAATCAACCCTCATCTGTCTCTACATAGTTCAGGTCTTTCGTGAATGTTTCCTCGGTAAACCAGGCAGCAACCAATGTAATAGACATTACAATAACGCCGGTAACAATCGCGCTCATCACCAGTCCCCATTTCCAGTCATCGCGAAATAAATCCTTAAACATTAAGTTAATAAGCGGTAAGGCGCCACGTACCATATTTGGAATAGTAGTGGCGGCTGTTGCACGCAGATTGGTACCAAACTGTTCAGCCCCCATGGTTACAAAAATCGCCCAGAACCCTGTGCTGAAACCAAGCGCAGCGCAAGTGGCATACATTGAGGTGTCAGAATTATTTAATGGGCTAAAAAAAAATATCCCTGAGAGAATCGTCAGGCCATAAAATAAATAAAGCGCTTTCTTGCGGCTTTTAAAATACTGACTCACCAACCCTACACTAATATCACCGATTGCGATAGCCGCATAGGCAAACATAATAGATCGACCTGAATCTATCGCCGTTGAACCATACAGCTCTTTTGCAAAACTATTGCTGTAATTAACCAGTATTCCTATTACGTACCAGGTGGGCAAGCCAATTAAAATGGCCAGGATATATTTTTTGAACCGTTTGCCATTGGTGAAAAACATCAGAAAATTCCCTTTCTGAACTTCCTTCTGCGCGAGCTGTCTGAACATACCACTTTCGGCTACACTTATACGTAACAGGAGCAGTACGACCCCGAGTCCCCCTCCGATTTTATAACACAATCGCCAATCGTTTGTGATTTTAAAGATAAAATAGGCAAATACAGCACCAAAAAGTCCAATGCCGGCAACAAGGGAGGTACCAATTCCACGCTTTGATTTAGGCAGCAATTCACTCACGAGCGTTATGCCTGCCCCCAACTCGCCCGCCAAACCAATGCCTGCAATTAATCTCGCCCAAGCGTATTGATCTACCGTTTGTACATACCCGGTAGCAAAATTGGCCACAGAATAAAGTAATATGGAGCCAAATAAAACACTTAGCCTTCCTTTTTTATCTCCCATGATTCCCCAACAAATGCCACCAATCAAGAGGCCGACCATTTGCCAGTTGATCATCTTTGTGCTTGCCGTAAGCATCATATCCCCGGCCGGGACATTCAGGTCTTTGAGGCTTGGTTCACGCACTATCGTGAACAGAAGTAAGTCATAAATGTCCACGAAATAACCTAACGCAGCAACCACCACAGTGAGGTTAAATACAGACTGCTGTTTTTGCTCCATATCTGATCAGGAATTGGGAGAGGTTGAGTCGCCGGCAGCCTTTTTTGATCTGCCTGCGGAGAAGAGTTTTATTAATACAGGGGCAGTTGTGACCAGCACAATACCTAAAACAATTATTTCAAGGTGTTCCTTCAGATCAAATCCGAATTTATTAAGGAAAATTTTATAAAGATAGTGCCCTGCAAAAAGCATAGACAATACCCAGGCAACACAACCCACTATATTGTAATAAGAAAATTTCTTTTTGTCCATGCCTACAATGCCCGCAATGATAGGAGCGAAAGTGCGGATGATGGGGAGAAAACGTGCAAATACAATTGCACTCCCTCCATGTTTATCATAAAATTCCTTTGCTGCAAACAGGTGTTTCTTTTTAAAGAAAAAGGTATCCTCTCTTTTAAAAAGATAGGGTCCGCTCCTTCTCCCAAACCAATAACCCACTGTATTTCCAATCACTCCCGCAAGTATTACAAGAGCGGCCAGAATGAGCAGGTTCAGTACATCACTGTTTGTATTAAAAAGTTCTGCTGTAAGTTCATTGCTGTAAATACCTGCAACGAAAAGCAGTGAATCGCCTGGTAGAAAAAAACCCGCAAATAACCCTGTTTCGGCAAATACGATAAAAAGAAAAACCCATAGCCCTCCATGCTGAATATAAAACTCAGGATTCAGCAGATCTTTCCATGTAAACTCAAGTAATTCAAGCATTGTGTAAATTTAACGGATGTTCTTTTGTGCTGCAATAACGGAATTGCGCGCACTATGTTTCAAAATTAAGTTCCGGATTCACAGGATTCCCAAGCTCCCCTTCCCATTTACTCACAGCTGTTGTGGCCAGCGCATTACCAATCACATTTGTCATTGATCTGAACATATCGCAGAAATGATCTATCGGCAAAATCAGAGCGATGCCCTCAGGAGGAATATTGAACATGGCGCAGGTAGCAGTTACCACTACCAACGATGCCCGGGGAACACCTGCAATTCCCTTGCTGGTTAACATCAGCACAAGCAACATTGTAAGCTGCGTACCCAGATCGAGATGTACATCAAATACCTGCGCAATGAATATGCTCGCAAAAGTCATGTACATCATACTTCCATCCAGATTAAAACTATAACCCAATGGGAGTATAAATGAAACAATTTTATTCTTACATCCAAAAGCTTCCAGTTCCTGAACCAGTTTTGGAAATACTGCTTCGCTGCTGGTGGTGCTGAAAGCAATAAACAGAGGATTTAAAATTCTCTTTATTAACTCAAACAATCTTTTGCCCAGGATGATATACCCTACAAACATCAGCAATATCCACAGAGATAAAATCCCCAGCATGAAAGAACCAAAGAATTTCAGATAAACAAATACAATGTCTTTCAACCCATATAAAGCAACCACTGCAGCAATCGCTCCAAACACGCCCAGTGGTGCGAACTTCATTACATAGCCCACCATTTTCAGAATAATATGAGCGAAAATATCCAATGCATGGATTAAAGGTTTTGCTTTTTCTCCAATGGCAGCCGCAGCAACGCCTAAGAAAATGGAAAAAATGACTATCTGAAGAATTTCATTTGTGGCAAGTGCCTCGAAGATACTTTTCGGAAACAAATGATTTATAAATTCTACAATTGAAAACGATTTGGTTTTGGAAATCACATCCTGGGCACCCGCAGCCTGTTCACTTATAGTTTTGGGAAATCCAATTCCTGGCTCCATCACATTCACCCAGAACATACCGATCAGCAGTGACAGAAATGAGGCAGTAACAAACCACAACAAGGCTTTTCCTCCAACTCTACCCACTGCCTTTAAATCGCCCAGCTTCGCGATACCTACCACAAGGGTGGAGAAAACCAGCGGAGCGATTATCATTTGAACAAGACGGAGAAAAATATTTGTCAGCAAACGGATATTTACGGCAAAGCGGCCAATAAATTCTGGGGAAGATTGTGTATGAATGAGGTAGCCGATGATACCACAGATTATCATTGATAAGAAAATAAATATCGTGAGCCGGTTTCCCTTTCCCATAATTTCAGATCAGGTTAAAGTTTGCAATATAACAGGAAAAGATCTAAAATTCGACTGCTGGCTGATATTATGGCGATTTCTTATCTGAGTAATTTTTGATTTTTCAAACCGGGAATGAAAGAAATCTTTATCTTGTTTCTTTTAATCAAACTCTTCACCCACATCAACTTTAACCAATACAGTTTATGAGTTTATTTGTAAGAAAACCAATTGGTGCTTTGATAAATGAGGCACAGGAAACAGGTTCGCATACATTAAAGAGAACATTGGGAGCAGGTGGGTTGGTGGCCTTGGGGATAGGGGCCATTATTGGTGCAGGTTTATT
>JAATGW010000520.1 GCA_015654495.1 Chitinophagales bacterium | reverse complement strand
CCGCCGGGTTGAAACCCGGCGCTATAGATTGCACCGGGCCTGGCGGCCCTGAAATAATTCATAGACCATGATAATTTTTGAGGAAATGAATAATCAGGTTGGAAGTTTAAACTTGGGAATCCCGATGCTAATAATAAGAGCATGCAAAATTCATTTGTACTTACGGTTTAATTACAAAAGAAAGCTCCACAGGAGCGACCAAAGAAATCCTAAACTATTTAGGCTCCTTATTTAACCATCCTTTCTGGATCTATTCAGCACCGAAGGTGCGGTGCAATCAATAGCAACGGACTTTAGTCCGTTGAAAATAAATCAATAAGGGGAATGAAGCTCCGTAGGAGCGATAATAACGATGCCCAAAATAAGCGCCAAAAGAGCACCAACAAAAAACACAACAATTAAAAGATTATCTGCAGGCTGCAGGTTATACTCCTCTAAAATAATTACCGTTTTAGTTTTGATCAGGAGATACAAATAACAATTTCAGTATGTCGGCTACAGTTTAAGCCCATTCAACGATTAGAATCTCCAAACGCCTCTCGCTGATATTAATTTTATTACCGAAGTTATTTACGTGAGAATTAACAGGATTGTACCTGGAAAATGCGAAGAAAAAAAAGGATGCCGGATCTGTTTATGACAAACAGGTATAACCGGAAAAGTTAAGTTAAATAATAAAGATAAAAAGAAGAATATGAGAACAATATTATTACTCCTGGCTGTAGCAATATTCACAGGTTGTTATTCTTCGAGGGAATTCGAGGTGAAAATGGTGAATGTGAGATTAGTTCGAATTGATACGCTAAAGCATTATGACGAAGATCGTATCAGGCAATTACTGGTGTGGAAAGATGAACGCGACCTGGAGTATTTCAGTTATGAACCATTGCATAACAATTTTATTGTAGGAACAAGAATGATTGTTTTCAGAAAAAAATAAACGCGATTCTGAAGCAGCTACATCACCCGTTTTTGTTTTTTATAATGCAAATCGAATCGTTGCGAACGACCAGCTCAATTGTAAACTTAAATACTATTTATTAACACAAAAACTCAGGATCATGACAACTAAAATGAAATCAGGAATCTTTTTATTGGTAGCATCAGTTTTTGCTTCGGGTGTTTACGCGCAGGAAATAGATATTAAAGTAAAGGATCCCGAAAGCAGTATCAGGTTAAGCTTTGGCGTAGATAATGCCTTGCCGGTTGGAAGTTTGTCGGACGGTTATAACTGGATGCTTGGAGGCTCTGTGCAGGCTGATGTTTCCTTTATACAGGATAAATTATACGGCACGCTTAATTCCGGGTATAATAATTTCTTTGGAAAATCAAAGGTAAAAGATGCACATCTTATACCGGTAAAAGCAGGATTAAAATATTTCTTCGCCGGCGATTTTTATGTGCAGGGTGAAGCAGGCGTTTCCTTCCTGGTCAATAAACGCCACCTGGAAGCAGACAAATCCGCTACGTTTGTATATGCACCACAGGTGGGATATCTGTGCAGGGTAGGAAAAAGCTTTATTGATGTGGGAGCAAGGTTCGAAGGCAACACAAGGTTTAATGACGGAGGAGATGCGAATAACTTCGTCGCACTGCGGATTGCCTATAGTTTCTCACTTTAGTATGTTCTCAGCTGCACAGTTAATCAACCTTGCATTCATTTTCATTTCGTTTCGCTTCTTCCTGATGAAAACCCCGGTACTCAATTAGTCTTTAGCATGAGTGTTAGATAGGGATGCTTGTAAGGTTATTCGCGATATTTCGCGAATCCTTTGATGAATTGCGAATTATCACCAAACACACCCTGGGTAAATCCTGCAAGTTCTCTATTAATCAAGCTTTTAGCCATTGGCACGCGCTTTGAAAATTCTATTTAACAGAATGATTTTTTGTGAGCGTTGACTGGATCGCTTTAACAGGATAAAATTTGTTTTTCACAGTAACAGGTAATTGTAAAAGCAGTGGCCTGTTTTAATCTACTCTGGTTTATGAAAGTTTATTACACAAGGCAGGACGCAGTTGCGGGACTGCATAAAAAAGGATTTACCCAGGATTTTCAGATATTATGGAATGACTTGCTATGGGTGCAGCAAAAGGCAATTATACGTGCGGGAGATTTTACGATCCTCGAATGTCACAGGTTCAGCAGCACTCGTACAGAGAAAAACGGGATTGTAGTTATTGGAGTGCATGCCTTTCATCATAATGTAAAAGGTATCCTTATCAATCACTACACGACATTCACCAGGGATACACCTCCGGTGATAGCCAAAAAGATTAAGGAAATGTTTATGTACGCTGGCGTAACAGCATCGTGAAGGTTATTTGCCGGCAACGAGTGAGGGTTAATGGTGCTATTGAATTCTGATTTTATATAAGGTTCGGGGGTTGATGTACGATCTCAACCCGGTTATCCAGTAACTGCTTAAATTTTATATATGAATTGCCTAATCGTTGATGACAATAAAATGGCCCGTGAAGCCATAAAGCATCTCATTTCACAGGTAGAAAAATTAAGTGTTATCGGGGAATGTTCCAATGCAATGGAAGCTTACAATTTGTTGCGTTCGCAAACGGTTGATCTGCTCTTTCTCGATATAGAGATGCCGGAAATGTCAGGACTGGATCTGACACGTCGCCTTGGTGAACGGAAGCCGGTCATCATTTTCACTACTTCCAAAAAAGACTATGCTGCAGACGCCTTTGAGCTTAATGTGGCGGATTATATTGTAAAGCCGGTTACGCCTCCACGTTTCCTCCAGGCATTGGATAAGGCTCGCTGGATTTATGATAACAATAAGCAGTATACTCCTGCAGGAGCAAAGGAATTTATTTTTATCAGAGACAATGGCATGTTGAAGCGTTTGCTGATTGAAGAAATTCATTTCCTGGAAGCAATGGGCGATTATGTAAAAGTTTTTACACAACAGAAATTTCACGCTGTACACTCGACCCTGCGGAATGTAGAAGAGAAACTGCCACCTGAAAAATTTCTGCGTGTTCACCGTTCCTATATTGTAGCCCTTAATAAAGTGGAAAGAATAGAAGAAGGTGTAATCGTCATTAACAATAAGCCGGTGCCTGTGGCTGATCTTTACAGGAGCACATTGAACAAACGCCTGAACATAATCTGATGCATGTATACAATTGGTGACAATATTTAAACGACAGTTTCTGCCTGTTGATCGTAGTTCAGCAGGAAACTATAAACAGGCCAGGTAATTTTAGGTGAACCTGGTATCGGATAAAAGAAATTAAATAGTAGTCAGGTGAAATCAGTTTTCTCATAAGCAGTCAGTTTTGGTTTACGGGCTGCATGTCTATGCAGCCCTTTTTTTTAAAATGTTTTTAATATCATTTTTTTTGAATGCATCCTCCATAATCCTGCTCTGTTATTTCTCTCTGTTTGAGATGGAGCATCATGTCCCAAACTTGCTTTAGGGTTTCAGATGCCCTTGAAGATGTCGTTCATTTGTTTTCAGATTCTGCACTGGCTCTTTGATGATGGCTTTTGAAATTTTTCGTCTGGATTTTATGAAATAAAGTTCATAAACCTACAAGACTTATGCGAAACAAGCAGTTCATGCTTTACTTACTGGGTATTTTTATTACTACTATAATACTGATTGTGTTTCTTCAGGATAATTCTAATGGAAATATTAATAAGCTCATACGAGGAAATGAGTCCTTCATCAGGGAATTTGAGATCATTGGGATGACGCAGAAAGTGCTGACAGATATACTTTCCATTGATAGTGAAATTCACCGGGCGGTAATGGGAGAGGACCCGGGTAATATCGGGGTGATCCAAAATAAAGAGAGAAATGTGAGAGCCGGTCTTTCGGACCTGAAACCATTGCTCACAACAGACAGCACCCATAAACTTCTGCAGAAACTGGATTCGCTGATTGAAGAGAAGTTGAAATTTGGCGATAGCGTGCTCATTGCACTTGCTACAAAAGGCGGGGCAACAGCTGAAGAAATGTACAATAGCAGGAAGGGAAAGAACGCAATGGGAGAAATTGTAAGCGTTATCAGTTTGTTAAACAACCCCCGGCATCAATATCTTACACAGCTGGCTTTTAATGCTGACAGGAGCGGACGCCGCGCCAAAACCTGGGGTGCCATTCTGGCTATTACCGCAGTGCTGGCCTGTGTATTCACTTTTTGGTACATCACCAAACACACAGGGCGTCAGCAACAACTCTTTGATCAGTTAAATGAATCGGAAAAAAAAGTACGCGAAGCCGGCATCCTGAAACAAAACTTTATGGCTAACATGAGCCATGAAATCCGTACTCCGATGAACGCCATACTTGGATTTACCAATCTACTTCAAAAGGAGCCGTTGAACGAAAAATCCACAGAGTTTGTAAAGTGCATTGAGCATTCAGGAGAAAACCTGCTGACCATAATCAACGATGTTCTGGATTTTTCCAAGATAGAAGCCGGAATGATGCGCATTGAATCAAACCCTTTTAGTTTGAGAGAATTGCTTCACTCAATTGAAACCATGTTCGCGACAAGGGTAAAACAAAAAAATCTGCGCCTTACAATTGATGTTGATAAATCAGTACCCGATATATTGAATGGAGATGCCATCCGGCTGACCCAGATTGTAGTAAACCTTGTAAATAACTCGGTGAAGTTTACAAATACAGGCGGCATTTACATAAGGGTTATTGCCGACAAAAAAAATGAAGACAGCATAGATATTTCTTTTTCTGTGAAGGATACCGGCATTGGTATTCCTGCCAATAAAATGCATACCATATTTGAACGGTTTCAGCAGGTTGATGATGACATCACACGTAAGTATGGTGGCACCGGGCTTGGACTCTCAATTGTAAGGCAACTGGTAGAGTTGCAGAATGGAACAATCAGTGTAAGCACTGTAAAAAACATGGGCACTGAATTTATCTTTACCATTCCTTACAAACTTTCAAATAATACAGCAGAAAAAAATAAAACGGAATTCACTCCCGAGGGCGAAATCGGAACCAACAAAAAAAATATCAGGATTTTAGTGGTTGAAGACAATGTGATGAACCAGAACCTGATTAAACATCTGCTTACCGACTGGAAACTTGATTTTATAATTGCAAATAACGGCGTGGAAGCTGTAGAAGCCTTAAGGGATCAGCGTTTCAGCCTTGTGCTGATGGATATTCAGATGCCCTGGATGGATGGTTATTCCGCCACACAGAAAATCAGAAACGAATTACTCAGTACTATCCCCATTATAGCGATGACTGCACATGCCATGGCGGGCGAACGTGAGAAATGTTTGACCTCAGGCATGAACGAATATATTTCCAAACCCATAAGGGCGCACGAATTATTTAAAATCATCAATGCATTATTAAACAGAAATATCGAAACGGAAAATAAAGACCGGGGCGTCTCCTGTCATAATGATAAAATTATAAACCTTGACTATCTGAAAGAACTATCAGGCGGAAATACAGCCTTTGAGTTGAACATGATAGATCAATTCCTGAAGCAGGTGCCGGAAGAGATTGACACGATGCAGGAAGCATTTGATAACAGGAATTATGAGTTAATGAAGGAGGTTGCGCACAACCTGAAGACCTCCATATCATTTATGGGACTTAGTGAAAAACTGGACGAATACCTGTCATTAGTAGAAGATTCAGGAGCAACAAAAAAAAATGGACCAGTCATACAGGAAAATATAACGAAAGTGAATAAAATCTGTCAGCAGGCATTCCGGGAAGCAAGGGAATACCTCGCACTAAACACATAATTCCTTCTGGTCACCGGTAGATATACATGCATTTGCAGAGTTTGGTTTTTTCAGTTACCAACGGAAACATCTTAGAAAGATCCGCTCCTTCTGCGATTCGTTAACAATTCTACTTTCGATCCCGGGGATAGGCTCCCATCGACTTGTTTTGCCTCTTTACCGAAAGATCAAAGCCAGGGACAGTTTGGGAAGATAGATTTGAAGCATGAAATCAATGAATAAACTGTACTGCGTAAAAAGAGCCTGCCTTTGGCTCATTGCAGCCGGATTCATGACAATAATTTCATTCCCGCTAAGGGCACAACAGGAGAAATCGCTACCTCTGGTTCTGAGCCTCGACGACTGTATTTCCTACGCTTTGAAGAGTCAGCCCTCCGTGCAACAGGCAATAATAAATGAAGCCATTGCCGGCAGGATCATTAAAACAAAGCTGGCCGGTTGGTATCCCCAGGTTGGAGTGAATTATAATATACAGCATTACCTGAAGAGGCCGGTAGTTACCTCTCCACTCACACTTGGTAACAGCTATACCACCAATATATCTTTAACACAGAGCATTTTTAATAGTGATGTTTTACTTGCCGCTAAAACAGCTGGCGATGCAAAATTAAATGCAAGACAAAATACACAGCTCTCTGAAATAGATGTGGTGGTGGGAGTAACCAAATCATTTTATGATGTATTGGTTTCGCGTCAGCAAATAGATATTCTCAGCCAGGATGTAATACGATTGCAAAAAAGCGTAAATGATACAAGGCTTCAGTACGAAGCGGGTACGGTCGATAGAACAGATTATAAAAGAGCAGTTATTGCGCTGAATAATGCGCTAAAATCCAGGAAGCGGATTGAAGAACAACTGAAAAGTAAACTGGCTTTTTTAAAACAACAAATGGGTTATCTGGATAGCGGCGAGCTCAAATTAGTTTACGATAATAAAAAGCTTCAGGAAGAAATTATGGTGGTTTCGGCTGACGCACCGTAGTATCATCAGCGTGTGGAATT
>JAATGW010000655.1 GCA_015654495.1 Chitinophagales bacterium | reverse complement strand
TATGAGCCCGACGAGCTACCGCTGCTCTACTTCGCGATGTGGAGCGCAAAGGTAGCCCGCCTGAATTTATCTGCCAAACAAATTTTACTGTTTTACCTTTGCCGATTCATTATGAAATCCGGCTTCGTAAATATATTCGGGAAACCCAATGCTGGCAAGAGTACTTTGCTGAATGCCCTGGTAGGCGAGAAGCTGGCTATTGTGTCGCCCAAAGTGCAAACCACCCGCCACCGCATCCGGGCTTTTCTGAACGGGCCTGATTACCAGATCATTTTTTCTGACACCCCGGGTATCATTGAGCCCGAGTATAAGCTTCATGAAAAAATGATGCAGGCTGTTAAAAGCAGCCTCGAAGATGCAGATCTTGCATTACTGGTTGTTGACATCAGGCAGGATCCCGAATCGGTACATCCCGTTTTTGAAGCTTTGAGGTTAAAAGTACCGGCTATTGTCGTGCTCAACAAGTCGGATCTGGTGAGCGAAACCGGAATCGAGAACAGTCGTAAATATTTTCAGGAGAAAACCTATTGTAAAGAGGTGATTGCTGTATCTGCGGCAAAAAAACTGAATCTTGATCTGCTACTCGCTACCATCCTGCGATACCTGCCCGAAGGTGAGCCGTTTTTTGCCGAAGATGATATAACCGATATGCCACAACGCTTTTTTGCGTCGGAACTGATTCGTGAAAAAATATACGAACTCTTTGATGAAGAAATTCCCTACCAGACTGCTGTAGTGATCACCGAATTCAAGGAAAAGCAAACCCTGATAAAAATAAGTGCGGAAGTGGTAGTACAGCGCGAATCACAGAAAGCAATTTTGCTTGGTCAGGGCGGCAAAATGATCCGTGAACTAGGAACTGCGTCGAGAAAAGAGCTCGAGGCTTTTGTGGGTTCAAAAGTGTTCCTTGAACTTTTTGTAAAAGTGCGTCCGAAATGGCGGGATAACGACATGCAACTGAAGGAATATGGATACGTTTGACGTTTAACGTTAAACGTTTAACGTTAAACGTATAAAATAAATATGAGTTTTACAGTAGCGATAGTAGGAAGACCTAACGTAGGCAAGAGCACCTTTTTTAACAGGTTGGTTGAGGAAAGAAAAGCGATAGTACAGGATACTCCGGGGGTGACCCGTGACCGGCAATATGGTGAAAGCGAATGGGCTGGAAAATGGTTTAATGTAATCGATACAGGAGGTTTTGTTCCCGAAAGCCAGGATATTTTTGAAAGAGAGATCCGTAAGCAGGTATTGATCGCCGTTGAGGAAGCCAGCGCGATCATATTTATGGTCGATGTAACGGCAGGTATTACGGCGCTCGATGATAGCATGGCTCAGATTATGCGCAGATCTGCCAAACCTGTTTTCCTGGTCGTAAATAAAGTGGATAACAGTCAGCGCCAGCTGGACGCGACTGAGTTTTACAGCATGGGTTTTGAAAATGTATTCTTTCTCAGTTCTATTTCGGGTAGTGGTACAGGTGAGTTGCTGGATGCTTTGACTGATTTGATTCCGCAGACGGAAGAAAAAGAAGAAGAATCTCTTCCCAAAATCGCCATTATCGGTCAGCCGAATGTGGGCAAATCATCGCTGCTCAACGCCCTGGTTGGCACAGAGAGAACAATTGTAAGTGATATTGCCGGCACCACGCGCGATACAATTCATACGCGTTACCAGTTATTTAACAAGGATTTTATCCTGATCGATACAGCGGGGATCCGCCGTAAATCAAAAGTGGATGAAGACCTTGAATTTTACTCGGTGATCAGGGCGATAAAGGCCGTTGATGAAGCTGATGTTTGTCTTTTACTGATCGACGCGCAGAAAGGGATCACTCAGCAGGACCTGAACATATTCTCGCTCGCATCTAAAAAAGGAAAGGGTATCGTACTTCTTGTAAATAAATGGGACCTGGTTGAAAAGGCAACCAATACCGCAAGGGATGCAGAAAAAGAACTGAAAGAAAGGCTCGCCCCCTTTACTGATGTTCCGATCATTTTCATTTCTGTAACCGAGAAAACAAGAATATTTAAAGTAATTGAAGTTGCCCTGGAAGTTTATGAAAACCGACTGCGGAAAATAGCGACCTCCAAACTGAATGATATCATGCTGAAAGCAATTGAATCCTATCATCCACCGGTTGTACGAGGCAATCAGGTCAAAATAAAATACATTACACAGTTGCCTACGGTCGTTCCCAGTTTTGCCTTCTTCAGTAATTATCCTGATGATATCAAAACACCCTACCGCAACTATCTGGAAAATCAGCTTCGGGCCAATTTTAAGTTCTCAGGTGTACCGATACGGGTATTCTTCAGAAAGAAATAGGTAGATTTTGAGGCTTTGCTTTTTGATCAGAATAAATGAATCCCATATTTTTGTGCCTTCTGATTACCGAACCTGTTTAAGCGAACCCTATTCCAGCACCCTCCGGGTCAGATAACCCAATCAACGAGCCGCAAGCCAGGTCAGTGGATAATACCGGGCAGACCGATCCAATTGTTATTTTTCCGACAGAAACTGCATTAGCAAAAATGCATTAATATATTTATACAGTACATGAGAAAACGATAGCCCCGCATTTTGCGGGGCTTGTTTTTTGAAGTACGAAGGCCGAAGTACGAAGTACGAAGTAAACAACCAATACAATAGCGGATTTCTTAGTCCTGAAAGGGCGTAATACAATAGCCCAGAGCGCAAGACCTGGGTAAGAGGTAAGAAGTAAGCCAATACAAACATGTTTTTCAGTTCCGTAGGAACGATGATCTTATAGCCCGGGATATCAATCCCGGGGTAGGAAGTAAGAGGGAAACAGCCAATACAATTTTGGTTTTTCAGTTCCGTAGGAACGGTGAATCTTGTAGCCCAGGGCGCGAGCCCTGGGTAAGAAGTAAGCCAATACAAACATGTTTTTCAGTTCCGTAGGAACGATGATTTTATAGCCCGGGATTTCAATCCTGGGTTTAAGACGAAACATTTAAAGCGGTAAGTTTTCTGGAAATTTTTCCGGCCATTTTCCGGTAATCAGCAAATTCCTGTTGTTTGAATTTGATAAAACTATTGTCTTCAAATTTGCCAATCACCTCATCCATTTCTTTATCATTCTCAAACACCATTTTACGAAACGGATTACTGTAATCTTTTTTGCGGGAACTGATAATTCCATCGATAAGCCAGGTTCTTGCAGCTGTATTTTCCTTTATAAGATCAAGCAAAAGTTCGTTATTGAAATCCTTTTTCTTTAAACCTGAAATTTCCAGCAATGAGGCAAAAGCATGTTTGAATTTCTGCTCCTGGTAGGCCTTGCCCTGATCAGTATAAAATTTATGGACATGATCCCAGGAATTTATTTTCCCATGATGAATATCGGATCGGAGTTTTTCGAAATTGTCTTTCGGTATCAGTTGTCCGCCAATATTCAACCACAAATTTCTTTTGGCTGAAAATGGAAGTTCTTTTACAAAACCTCCGACAGCGTCGGACTGCAGCTGATTTATTTTCTGCAGTATTGTTTCTATCGCATAATGCCGGATGATGGTTTTAAAAAGCTGGTATGCTTTTCTCACTTTAATCAGTACCACATTGCGACTGCTGTTTTCAAATCCTTCGCCGAGAATTTCCAGCTGGTCAACAACAGCATTGTCTTCTTCCAGTAAAGACTTCCCTTTGCTGAAATAATCTGCACTTCCGTTTTGATTGGAATTTTTTCTGTACCACGCTTTTCCTGTTGCTGTGCAAAAAATTTCAATAGCAGTAAACATTTCATTTATGCTATCAGGAGCGAGATAATTTAATTCGAGCAACTGAATCTTTTCTGTTCTCGCATCCCTTGCCTGGTATTTCCATTCGTTGCGGGTGAGTGCATAAAGATTGTACATAAACCAATAGCCTGGCATTATGGTAAGCTGGTCTTTGCTTTCATCATTACTCACAAGGGAGAAAGGAATCGGAATATGGAGTTCCGCAGGATAGTCGCCTTTTGCGAGAATAGTAAAACCTGCAAATTTTGAATTGTGTTTGAGGCTTACACAAAGTCCCGGCCAGAAGCCGCGACCCGCCTGTAATTCCCCATCCGCACTTCGCGAATTATGATTGGAACCAATAGTAGCACCTGCTGCCATATTCGTTTGCCCCATTACAAGAGCTGCACACAAAAAAGAATTGTTGTGGTGTTGTTCATGAAAAGGGTAAATAAGAGTATTCAACACTTCACAGCAGGAGATCGTTGAATTATTTCCCAGGTAGGCATTAATCAACCTTGCTCCGTATTTGAGCTGCGAATGGGAAGCCATAAAAAAACGAACGGCTTTCACGCCATAAAATATCCTGCAACCATAACCTACAATCCCATTTACAAGTTCACAACCTTCGCCCACCTGGGTTTTTGCATCAGGAGTGCTGTTGATGGTTACATTTTTTATTTTATTAGCACCTTTGAGATAGGCATCAGATCCAATCCAGACATCTTTTACAATGCGGCAATTCTTGATAACCGTGCGGTCACCAACTTTGCCATAATAGCCGCGCTGGCGGTCGTATATTTTTTCGGTGAAATCCTTGAACTTACTCATCAGCAAATCATCATATCTGAATTTTGCCCACAGGTATGCATCACCCGGTAACATACCATTGAACGGCAGAATACCACGACCCGCGTTTTCATTGCACACTTCAAGCCAGATACGAATGTTCTCCTGCTCTCCATCTTTTATAATTCCATTGCCGAATTTGGATACACTGGTTGTAGCAAGCTCATTTACATTTACAACCATCACTTCATTGCCAAGAATATAATGTGATAAGTAATTGACATTGTCAATCAC
>JAATGW010000705.1 GCA_015654495.1 Chitinophagales bacterium | reverse complement strand
TTAGGCATCAAACCTCCAAACGCCGGCTGTTCCCTCCTGCCTTCTGCCTACTGCCTACTGCCTTCTTTTGCCGGTAAGGGAGCCGGAAAGCAAGCGGGATAAAAAAATATCGTGAATGTCTTCGTCATCCCGCATTCCGCCTTCGCGGCAGAAAAACCTATATACTAAAATCAATCATGAAAGATTTATCTGATCTGCTTCCTCCTGGTCACTAATTTAAATTTTCAGGTTTTTTTTCACTCAAACATTAGCGTCGCGCTGATAGTGAGACTGCCTATCTGATTTTCTCCGTATTGGTAATGTTTTAGCTTTGGATCCGCTGCAGACGGCTTAGCTGACATTCTGCCTGCGGCGGACGGGACGGACCTTCAAAATGGATAGTTTAACGCATGGATTCACATTCCAGTTACCAGGATCAATCATTAATTGCGGGATGCCTAACTTATTGATCGTGAACTTCATACATTTTTTCCGTCCTTATTACTCGCAAACCCAATAGCTGCATTAAAAAGCAGGTACTTACCAGACCATAAGTAACAGGAACATAAATACCTGGATTCCGGCTCTTGTGTAAAATGCGAAAAGATAGTTTTGAAAAAAGTATTTTAATCTTTTTCTAAGGTCAGTCGCAGTGGGAAACTTCTCATAACTGGGTCAGAATGAATTTTCTAATCTGTTTTAAAGGAATTTGTTTTCTTTTAGATACAAAAAAAACTTTGCTAATTAACCGGTTCTGTATTATTTTGTAATGAATAGTATATTAATTTTAGGATAATGTATTATTTATGTGCAGCGCCTTCTGCTGATTTCAACTTGCAAATCCAACCTTAGTAAGTACCACAACCCATCCTTTATTTCCAATTGAAAATCTGTTATTGAATCAGGCAATTGCCAAACCAGCTATTGAATAAGCCTATTCGCCGATAAGTTTATCCGGATTGGAATATTTTGCAGGAACCAAACGTTCCATAAAAGGTTGTAGCAATTGTTGTTAAAATAATACAACAGATCATCCCATTATGTGGCCCGGCAATCAAACCCTTCAGAAAAAAGCTAAATCGAGACCGATGAGGATCCTGGGCAATAAAGCTCAGGAAAGGAAGATCGTGTATCCGATCGGACTGAATCCCCGTAAGGTCACTATGTTTCTGACGATTACGGCCACAACTATAATTTCGCTGGGCTTGATTCTCCAGATCATGTACTACACAACTGACCTGGATAATTACCTGCTATACCTCGACTTCCTTTTTAATGTTGATGATGAACTCAATATACCTTCCTATTTCTCTTCTGTAATCCTTTTGATTGCAGGCACGTTACTGGCAGCTATCACTTTTCTGAAGTTTTCTGTAGCTGATAAATTCCGCAGGCACTGGCTTTTGCTTACTTGCGGTTTCTATTACCTGGCAGCGGATGAAATGCTTACCCTTCATGAGCAGCTGAACAAACCTTTCAAGCACCTCATGGGAAAGGAAACATCAGGTATTTTTACTTTTGCCTGGGTTATTCCCGGATTGATCATTGTAGGATTTCTCGGGGTTATTTTTATCCGTTTTCTTGCCGCTTTACCCAAAGTCACCCGTACCAATTTTATGATTGCCGGTTTCTTCTTTGTGGGAGGATCCATTGGTGTAGAAATGCTTGGTGCAAAATATGCTGAATCACATGGAATGCTCAATATGGGATATGCTTTGTATACCATCGTTGAAGAATCCTGTGAAATGTTTGGCGTCATCATTTTTATTCACGCCCTGCTTAGCTATATCAAAAACAGCTACAAGGAACTGACATTAAACTTTGAATAGTTTACAGTACAGTTCTTCTTTCATGTTCGTGGAATCAGCCATTGGCGGATTTCCGCTTGCTCTGGCCCTCTTCATACATCGTCCGCACTTTAACCCTTGAGATCAATAAGGTCGGGTGGATTTCTTTTGAGATGCCGCCTCCGGCATTATTTTTTTAGTGGGGAGCCAACGAGTCTGGGGTCAGGAGTCGGGAGTCTGGAGTCTGGGGGTCAGGCAGACGTTGGTTTCGATTCACAGTTCATAGTTCATAGTACATAGTTCACAGTTCATAGTTCATAGTTCACAGTTCATAGTTAGCAGTTCATAGTTCAAAGGTCAAAGTTCACAGTGTACTTAAAACTTCAAACATAGAACTTATCAACCTGAGAACCTAACAACCTGAAAACAGCATTTTGCAACCTCACAACCCGGCAATAGTGAAGAACACAAACCCGATTTATTTGGTTAAATTTGCTGTTCTGTTAAGTATCA
>JAATGW010000417.1 GCA_015654495.1 Chitinophagales bacterium | reverse complement strand
CCCCCGTGGTTTTGAATCCGTTTTTACTAACGATAATCGTTTTTCTATCTTCCGGATAAAAGCACCTTTTGCTGAAACACGCCAGGCAAAAATAAAAAAGAAGAAACCGGAGGAAATGCCAAAGGATTCTCTGGTGATTGTCAACCTGAAAACAATGCAGGTTTTTAAAACCGATAAAGTCAAATCATACAAAACCCCCGAAAAAGGATCTGGCTGGGTAGCTTATCAGAAAGAGAAAGCAGGCAAGGATAGTGCTGTTGCTGCAAAAGATTCTTTAAAGCTCATAATGGATACTTCAAAAGCTACCATTATTCCGATTGAAGAACCCGGGGTCAAAAAGAAGAAAAAGAAAAAGTCGGGCGACGGTGATGAAGAAGTATTAGATGATGATTTTTTTTATTTCGCAGATGAACCGGTAAAAGACGAAGGGTCATCACTGATCATAAGAAATCTTGAAACCGGAATCGAAAAAGATGTGAAAAACGTGCAGGAATATTTATGGAGTGAACAGGGGAATATTTTACTGATAGAAACAGCAGCTGTAAAAAAACAAAAAGGCAGTAAGTCAAATGTAATTATCTGGAGAAGTATTGAAAACAGTATGGATACCATCAGCTCCGGTGGAAATGATTTCAAAGGTTTTGCTATTGATGAAAGAGGCTACCAGATAGCCTTTGTTGCTGAACGCGACAGCAGCGAAAAAGCACTTCAGAAATTTTATAAGCTTTGGTTCTGGCAGAACGGAAGTGATTCGGCACAGATCGTTGCTGACAGAAATACTGCAGGTTTGCCACTCAATTATACGGTAAGTGAAAATGGCCGGCTCTTTTTTTCAAAATCGGGTCAGCGGCTTTTTTTCGGAACAGCACCGGTACAGGCGCCAAAAGATACTACCCTCGTGGAAATGGATCTTGTAAAACTGGATATATGGCACTATAACGATGACTACCTGCAGCCCCAGCAATTAAAGAATCTCGATCAGGAATTAAAACGATCTTATACTGCCATGCTTGCAATTCCGCAGAATCGCATAGTGCAATTGGGCGATGAGGAATTGCCACAGGTAATTGTTACAGATGAAGGTGACGGAGATCAATTTGTGGGTATAACTGATAAGGGTAACCGTGTTTCAGCACAGTGGGAAGGTACGACCAGGAAAGATGTTTATGCAATCAATCCTGTAAATGGAAACAGAACTCTTGTGAGAAAATCTCTGTATGGTTCTGTGCAGGCGTCGCCTGCCGGAAAGTATATTGTATGGTACGACAGTAAAGCCCGTCATTTTTTTACCTGGATTGAAGGGAAGACATTTAACGTGACAGCAAAAGTTCCCTATCCGGTTTACGATGAGCTCAATGATATGCCTGCAGACCCCGGACCTTATGGAATTTTCAGGTGGCAGCAGCAGGATGAAGCCATTTTTCTGTACGACAGGTATGATATCTGGAAACTTGATCCGCAGGCCAGGGAAAAACCAATAAACATTACAGCAGGTCAGGGGCGTAAAACAAAGGTGGAATACAGATATGCGCCTACAGATCCGGAAGAACGATTTCTGAAACAGGGGCAGCACATGTTATTCCGTGTGTTTAACGAAAAAAATAAAAACGCAGGTTGGGCAAGACATATTCTTGGAGGTAAAACGGACCCTTTTGTAACACAGTCTGTACCTTATGTGTTCGGCAATCCTGTAAAAGCAAAGGATGCGGATATGTATTGCTACACAAAGGAATCCTATACTGAGAGTCCTGATCTGTTTTCATCAGGAGATTTTGCTAAAGAAACCAGGCTCAGTAATACAAATCCGCAACAGGCGAATTACAACTGGGGTAAATCAGAATTGTTCCGCTGGAAAGCTTATAATGGAAAAGATGCTTTGGGAATAGTTTATAAACCTGACAATTTTGTTCCCGGTAAGAAATATCCTTTGATCGTTTATTTCTATGAAACATTATCGGATGGTTTAAATAACTATCTGCCACCTTCGCCTACGCCAAGCCGTTTGAATATTTCCTTTTTTGTAAGCCGTGGCTATATAGTGCTGGCGCCGGATATTTATTATGCTGATGGTCACCCGGGGAAGTCGGGATACGACTACGTGGTAAGTGGTGCAAGAGCGCTTGTGCGTGCAGGTTGGGTGGACAGTACAAAGATGGGTATACAGGGACAGAGCTGGGGAGGATACCAGGTAGCTTATATTATTACAAGAACAAATTTATTCAGTGCAGCCTGGGCTGGTGCGCCTGTTGCAAATATGACAAGCGCCTATGGCGGGATACGTTGGGAATCCGGATTAAACCGCCAGTTTCAGTATGAAAAATCCCAGAGCCGTATCGGCGCAACTTTATGGGAGAAACAAAGTTTATATCTTGAAAATTCACCGCTGTTTTATTTGCCCAGAGTAAAGACACCGCTTGTTATAATGTCCAACGACCAGGATGGTGCAGTGCCATGGTACCAGGGAATTGAGATGTTTACTGCAATGCGCCGCCTGGGTAAAAAAGTGTGGTTGCTGAACTATAATGGTGAAGCGCATAATCTTGTAGAAAGAAGAAACAGAAAGGATATCCAGATGCGCGAACAACAATATTTCGACTGGCTGCTAAAAGGAGAAAAGCCAACGAGATGGATTACGGATGGAGTACCTGCGGTATTGAAGGGGAAGGAGTGGGGACTGGAGTGAGTCTGGGCTCGGGAGTCTGGAGTCTGGAGTCAACAGCCGGAACGTAAAACGTAGAACGTATAACGTAGAACCCGACTCATCCCTCACTCAGTATTAACTGCTTCTTAAGCTCAGGCAGAATCGTTTCCGTTTTTAAATTAGATTGAACAAGATAGGCCGAAAAGCAACTTGGTGCGCCATGCAATTCGGGACTGTTCGCTGTGCACATGTAAATTCCTTCCCTGTATTTCTGACGGATATTAATGTCAATATTCAGAAATTGTCTTCTTACGGATTCTTCGTCCTGATTTTTTATACTGAATATGATACTCAAAACACTTGTGCTGTAGAACCCGACAATCCCGGTATACGATACATTGTGAATTTCTGTAGTTGCAGAAAAGTCGCGCATAATGTTAAGTTCACAGATTTCCCAGTCATCTTTTTTTTCCGGAAAAATAAAATGGTAACTCCCGGTTATTTTCATAAACTGATTAAAATCATGTGATGAAATTTCGTCGAGAGAATTTGGTGTGAAGGTTTTTGTGATATAGACATTGTGTTTCAGAAAACTGACAATCCGGTAATCACTGTCCGCGTGTAATAACTGTTCGGCTTCCTGATGATTGTTGGCCCTTTGCAGAATCACACGGCCTGCTGCGGGATAGCCG
The DNA here is from genome assembly GCA_015654495.1 of Chitinophagales bacterium. Lineage (GTDB taxonomy): Bacteria > Bacteroidota > Bacteroidia > Chitinophagales > Chitinophagaceae > Pollutibacter. The sequence goes on along the minus strand of JAATGW010000417.1, from coordinate 3,582 downwards.
TCTCTTTTTACAGTACTGTAAGTACCCATCAGGAACAAGTGACCATATTTCATCGTACCGGAAAAAAGGCACAATAGTTTTTTCACCGGTGTGGTATAGCCCATTTTCTGCACTTCGATGAAAGTGTAATTTTCGATTACACTATAGGTGCCTTCCCAGTGTTCGGCAATGCGGTAATCTATAATTGCTTTTCTTTTATTGATGATCTGGATCAATGCACGGTCTACAACTCCGCGTGCAAATGCATAGTAATGCATGATGTAATACTGCACATCACTGAGGGCAGTATCGAGGCTCCTTTCTGTAAGTATTTCAATCCTGTCGGATGCTTCATTATACCGGATAGAAAATTCAGCATACAATTCTTCCAGCAATTCCTGCCTTGTTTTCTTTTCGATTACCGGCTGATTATAGCGCTCATAATTTTTGGCCTTGCTAAGTGAAGTATAGTTGAGACGGCTTTCTATTTCCTGTTGTGAGATCTTCTTTGACTTTAAAAAACCTATGGTTTTCTCAATGAGTCTGGCTGCTTCCTTGTTAGAAATATCCGCAATCATTGGCTGGAAAATTTCAGAAAAGTTAAGAAATAATATTCTTTATTCTGAGTTTGCGCTGCAATTCATTCATTTCCAAGTAGGTTTACAAACGTTGAACATTTAGAACCAGAACTTAACTAACACGCTTATGAAGTACTTTCTTACCATTTCCATGATGTGGTTCTGTATGCATGTTCATGCGCAGTCATCCACAATTAAAGGTCGGGTTACTGACTCCGACGGAGCGCCATTGGCAGGTGTAACCGTCGCAACAAAGGGAAGTAATGCAGGGGTTACAACCAACATTGATGGTGTGTACAGTATTAATTCCACAGGAAATCCAATTTTGGTTTTCAGCTTTGTCGGCTTCATTTCTCAGGAATTGAAAGCAAATGGCCGCGAGACCTTAAATGTTCAGCTGGCACGACTGGTGGTGGACCTGGACGATCTTGTTGTTGTAGCATTCGGCACTACCAACAAGAAAAAATTTACGGGCGCCGTGGAAGTGATCCGTACCAACGAGATTGTGAAGCAAACGCAATCCAATCTCAGCAATTCATTGCAGGGTCTGGCTTCCGGATTGCAGGTACTGAACGGCAGCGGTCAGCCGGGTTCTTCTGCTGCATTTCTTATACGGGGAATAGGATCCCTGAATGCCGGAACAGGCCCACTGATTGTTCTTGACGGCGCTGTATTCAATGGCGCACTCGCTGAAATCAATCCGAGCGATATTGAATCAATCAGCGTGCTGAAAGATGCTTCTGCAACTGCTCTCTATGGATCGAGGGCAGGTAATGGAGTTTTACTCATGACTACAAAGAGTGGTAAACAACAAAGAACGCGGTATACCGCAAGTATTCAGGCAGGCATTTCGAATCATACCAATCCGAATAATTTTCGCGTGATGAATTCGAAAGAATATGTTGAGTACTACCGTGAAGCCATTACCAATGGCGGTGAAGATCCGGATGACCAGAATAGTGGTTTCTATCTTCCCGTAAACCAGGAATTCAATACTGATTGGGTAGGTGCCTCCTTGCGGAAAGGGAATTTCCAGCGATATGATGTTTCAGCTTCAGGAGGAAATGCCAGCACTTCATTTTACACCTCACTTGGTTATAACCGTGAAAAGGGAATTGTAATCGGTACCGATTTCGAGCGGATATCAGGATACCTGCGACTGAAACATGTGGCTAATAAATTTTTTGATCTGGGTGGAAGTGTTCAGGTGAACTACAGAAACAGCAATAACCTTATTGATGATGGTGCAGCATCCGGCCAGCTTTCCGGCGCATTCAATGTGGCGCCTACAGAACCGATATATGCAACGCCGGATATGATTGGCGGACCCGCTGAAGGTGCAGGCTTCAACTTTGCTATTCCAAGCAATGCGCAGCACAATCCTTACGCTTCCGCAATACTGAATAAAAACAACAGCTCAGGTTATGGTGTGAATACGTCGATGAACCTGGGTTTTAACTTTACAAAAGAATTCCGTGGCGAAGCACTTGCCAATTATTATTTTACGGACCTCACCAATAAAGAGGTTACCAGTAAACTGTACAGGGCTGAAATCCTCGGCGGAAGTTCATCGGAAGAAAGAGCCAGCAGTAACACATTCAATTTTGTAGGTACACTCGCTTATACGAAACAGTTAGGCGAACATAGTTTCGGAATAAAAGCAGGTTTCGAAACCACGCGTTACAGGTTCAATTCACTCGGAGCAAGCACAAATAATTTTGCTTTCAGCAACATCAATAATGTAGGCAATGGTACAGTAGCAACGGCGCAGAATATTACCTCAGGTTTTGCGGGAAATACCGTTGCAGGATTTTTCGGCAGGATTAATTACAACTGGGCCGGGAAAATATTTGCTGAAGGATCAGTGCGACGTGACGGCGCTTCTAATTTTGGACCGGAAAACCGTTGGGGAACTTTTGGTTCCGTGGGCGTCGGCTATCTGATTTCAGAAGAAGGCTTCATTAAAAACCTGAAGTTGTTTGATGATCTGAAATTGCGTGGCAGTTACGGTTCATCCGGCAACAATAAAATTGCTGACTTTCTCTGGCGCGATCTTTATACACTCGGTCTTACCAACACAACGCCTTCCAACACAACCTATATTGGTGCCGGAACTTCCACTCCGAGCAATCCGAACCTGAAATGGGAAAAAAATCTTCAGCTCGATTTCGGAATAGATTTCAGTATGTTTGACAGAAGACTCCGCGGTTCTTTTGATTATTTCAACAGGGTATCAAAAGATCTGTTATTTGCTCTTCCGCTTTCACTGACTTCCGGTTTTACCGAGCTCACTGTTAACTCAGGAGCTGAAGTGAAAAACAGCGGAGTTGAAATATCCCTTGAATGGACACCGGTTAAGACAAAAAATTTCCGCTGGATAACCTCAGGTAATTTTTCTTATTACAAACAGAAGATCACTAAACTCCCCGAGGATGTTGTATTTACAAACAGTGTCTGGCAGGTGGGCAGCCGTTCAGATAACTGGTACCTCCAGCGCTATGCCGGTGTTGACCCGGCCACGGGCGCACCATTGTATCTGGATGCAGACGGAAAGACGACGACAACCTGGGATGGCGGACCAGGTCGCGTAATTACCGGGCAGCGGACGCCGGATAAATACGGATCATTCACAAATTTCTTTGAATACAAAGGATTGACTCTTTCCTTCATGTTTTTCTTCAGTTACGGATCAGAAGAGTATTTTGATCTGGGTAGAAGATTAAGTACTGATGGGGCCAGTTTCCCAAGTAATCAATGGGCGGACGTCCTGAACAGGTGGCAGGCTCCCGGCGACCAGACGAATGTGCCTAAAGCGGTGCTGGATAATCCGGCCGGTAATCTGAACAGTACACGCTATTTGTACAATGAATCTTTCCTGCGTCTGCAGAATGTAGTTCTCGGGTACTCCTTGCCGTCAGCAATGGTGAGCAAAATCGGATTAAGCGGAATTAACGTGAATGTCACCGGGCAGACTCTCTGGATCAATACGAAATGTCCGGGTTTCGATCCGCCATCCCCGACATAT
>JAATGW010000399.1 GCA_015654495.1 Chitinophagales bacterium | reverse complement strand
TGTAATTCCTTAATTTTTTCCAGCTTCTGATGTGGTAACACTTCCGCAAAAAAACTATCCATCTTCAATTGCCTGCTTATTGTTTCTGCAACTTTGGTATTGTCACCGGTCAGCAGTATGGAACGGATATTATTTTTTTTCAAAGTCTGAATAGCTTCGGATGATTCAGGACGAATTTTATCTGACAGTGCAAAATAACCGGCCAGAGAATCATTTACAATCACAAATACTACCGTTTCATTTGCTTCAGGGTTAAATTCATCGGGCAGCTTCATCCCTTTTTCTTTCAGATAACCGGGACTTACTACTTTTATATTTTTCCCATCTACTAAAGCCTCAACACCTTTTCCAACAATAGCGTTGAAATTTTTTGCAGGCGGGATTTCGATTTTCATTTCACCTGCTTTCTGCAAAATACCTGTTGCCACCGGGTGCTCAGAATTTTGTTCCAATGCTGAAGCAAGGCGGATCATTTCTTTGTCATCAATGCCTTGCTGAAGTAACACAACTCCTGTCACTTCAAATTTTCCTACGGTAAGTGTTCCTGTTTTATCAAATACAAGTGTTGTAATTTTCCTTGCATTTTCGAAGGCTGCCCGTTTTTTAATAAGCAATCCATTCCGGGCACAGAGTGCTGTAGATTTTGCAACCACAAGCGGAATGGCCAGACCCAGTGCATGCGGGCAGCAGATAACCACAACAGCAACCATGCGTTCCATAGCAAAGGCCAGGTCTTTTTTGTCAAAATACCAATAGAGAAATGCAGCTACACCGGCAACCACGGCCAGAATCGTAAGCCACTGCGCTGCTTTATCCGCCAGCAGCTGTGTTTTTGAGCGGGATTTTTGTGCTTCCTGAACAAGTTGGATAACCTTGGTGAGGTAGGAATCTTTTGCACTATGCGTCACTCTTATTTTTATTGAACCATTTCCATTGATCGAACCTGCTATCACAATATCTCCTGTCGTTTTTTTAACCGGCCGCGATTCACCGGTTAGCATAGATTCATTGAGGTAGGTTTCTCCATCTGAAATCTGGCCATCTGCCGCAACTTTTTCGCCTGGCTTCACCAGGATGACATCATTTTCTTTCAACCTGATGGTCTCGATATCCATCACATGAGCACCGTGAACAAGATGAGCCTGAGAAGGCATCAATTTTACAAGTAATTCCAGTTCTCTTGATGCGCCGGCTACAGATTTCATTTCAATCCAATGACCCAGCAGCATAATAAGGATCAGCGTCGCCTGGTCCCAGAAAAAATCCATTCCTTTCAACCCGAAAAGAATTGACATACTGTAAACGTAAGCTACCGAGATAGCAAAGCCCACCAGGGTCATCATGCCTGGTTTGCCTGCGCGCAATTCACCAACCAACCCGGTCAGAAAGGGCCAGCCACCGTAAAAGAAAACTACGGAAGAGATGCCTGCCAGCAGATATTCTGACCCAGGAAATTTCCAGTCGATCGAGAACCAATGTTGGATCATGGGAGATAAAAGCAGGATCGGAATCGTCAGCACCAGCACCACATAAAACCGCTTTTTGAAATCATCCATCATCATTGCACTATGATCATGACCTGCACTTTTTTCAGGATGGCTTTCTGTTCCTGCTTCATGTATATGACCTTGTGTATGTTCCATTATGCGAAATTATTTTATCAGGTATTCATCCGCGTTATATATATATACATAAAAACGGCTTAGAAAATCAGAAATTAGAATACAAGATACAGAACGTTAAACGTTAAACATCTAAGAACTAAGAACTAAGAACTATGAACTATGAACTATGAACTTAAAACTGCCTGTTTCCCTTTCTTTCTCTTTTTCCTCTTATTTTCACGCATAGAGAAATTTGAATATCGTCACCACAGCATCAGATGAAAAAAATCCTGAACATATTCCTCCTTGCATTACCTTTTTTCAGTCATGCACAAAACAGTTCGCCATTGCCAGACTGGCAACCGGGCTTTGAACGCCAGACAACCACTGACTGGCTGCTGGATCCTTCGGCTTTTAAAACCGGAATCTACAGAAGCGGCGATAATCAAATCATCCTGAGCAATGGTCTGGTTAAAAGATCATTTATTATTTCACCCAACCTTGTTTGTACTGAAATCAAAAATCTGGCGACAGGCCAGCAATTACTAAGAGCCGTTATGCCGGAAGCAGAAATTATCATTGACGGTAACGCATACAATGTCGGTGGTTTGTATGGACAAAAAGAAAAAGCCTATCTCCTGCCGGAATGGATAAGGGATTTTAAAAAAGGCGACAATGATTTCCAATACAGCGGGTTTGAAATAACAAAGCCTGAACCGCTGGTCAACTGGGCTCCAGGCAACTGGTGGGCCTACAACAAAAAACAACCTGAAGGTAAAGTCATCAGTTTCAGTTTCACGCATAATAGTCTTGCATTGAAAAATGTTTTTGTGAAAGTTCATTATGCGATTTACAATGGCCTTCCATTAATTACAAAATGGATTACGATTGAAAATAAAGGAATGAAGCCGATCAAACTGGACAGAGTAAAAAATGAAATGCTGGCCATTGTTGAAGAAGAAAGCGCTGTTGTAGGTGCGGCCGATAAAATGAAAAAGCAGCAGGGCATCTATATCGAAACCAACTATGCTTTTAATAATGCGATGCGTTATGATCTGAGTGATCAGACCCTGCACTGGAAGATCGACTCATCCTATACTTCGCAGGTGAATTACAATTACACCACGCCATGCATTATTGAAGTGTATCCTGAGAAAGCACCTGGAATTAAATTGATGCCCGGAGAAATTTTTAGTTCCGTTCGCAGTTTCGAATTGCTGATGGACAGCTATGACCGCGAACGCAGAGGACTGGCAGTACGGCGCATGTACAGCACAATCGCGCCATGGACCACAGCCAATCCCATCTTCATGCATCTTGTAAACAAAACGGATGATGAAGTAAGAACAGCTATTGACCAATGTGCTGCTACCGGATATGAATCATTGATCCTGAGTTTTGGCAGTCATTTAAATATGGAAGATTCTTCCGAAGCCAATATTGCCAAATGGAAATCGCTGGCCGGATATGCACATTTAAAAGGAATTAAAATCGGTGGTTACTCTCTTTTCAGTTCCCGTAGTATCAGCGATGAAGATGATGTTATCAATCCTGCAACCGGCAAACCGGGCGGCGCATTTTTTGGAAATGCGCCCTGCTTCGGCAGTCGCTGGGGACTCGCTTATCGTGATAAAATCAAATGGTTTTTTTCTCAGACTGGTTTTGATATCTGGGAAAACGACGGACCTTACCCCGGTGATCTTTGCGCTTCAACTACACATCCGGGTCATAAGGGTCTCGATGATTCGCAGTGGCGTCAGATGGAGATACAAAAAGATCTTTACCGTTGGCTTAATGAAAGGAGTGTGTATATCAATGCACCCGACTGGTATTTTCTCGATGGTACACATAAAATCGCCATCGGATACAGGGAAGTCAATTTCTCCTTACCGCGGGAAAATCAAATGATCCTGAACCGGCAGAATATTTTTGACGGCACCTGGGAAAAAACCGCATCCATGAGCTGGGGCTTTGTACCTCTCACGCGTTACCAGGGCGGCGGACCCGAAGCAGTACTTGAACCGTTGAATGAACACCTGAAAGATTATGAACAGCTGATGATGCAATACTATGGAGCAGGTGTGCAGGCCTGTTATCGTGGTCCGCGATTATTTGATACTGAAGAAACAAAACAAACAGTTCAGAAAGTGATTCAGTGGTACAAAAAATACCGGGATATTCTGAATTCAGATATCATTCATTTGCGAAGAGCCGATGGCCGCGACTGGGATGGCCTATTGCATGTAAACCCGAATCTTAATACAAAGGGATTGTTGATGTTGTACAATCCGACAAAAGAAAAAATCGAAAGAACCATCAGAATTCCATTGTACTACACGGGTCTGAAAAATTCCGCGCTCATCAGTGAAAAAGAAGGAGCGGGAAAAAAATATTTGCTGAATAATTTACAGGAAGCCGAACTGAAAGTTTCGATACCTGCGGAGGGATTTTCGTGGTGGAAAATCCTTTGAAGTACGAAGTACGAAGGCCGAAGTACGAAGTAAAAGGCCCTTTGAAGTAAGAGGTAAGAAGTAAGAGGTAAGAAGTTGTGCATTGTGGTTTTCAGTTCCGTAGGAATGGTGAATCTTGTAGCGCAGGGCGCGAGCCCTGGGTAAGAGGTAAACAGCCAATACAATTACGATTTGTAGTTCCGTAGGAACAGTGATTTTATAGCCCGGGATTTCAATCCTGAGAATTAGATAATCAGCCAATACAATTTGGTTTTTCAGATCCGTAGGATCGGTGAATCCTGTAGCGCCGGTGCAAACCCGGCGAAAGCAAATACAATTGCGGTTTGTAGTTCCGTAGGAACGATCATTTTATAGCCCGGGATTTCAATCCTGAGAATTAGATAATCAGCCAATACAATTTTGGTTTTTCAGTTCCGCAGGATCGGTGAATTTTGTAGCGCCGGGTGCAAACCCGGCGAAAGCAAATACAATTGCGGTTTGTAGTTCCGTAGGAACGGTCATTTTATAGCCCGGGATTTCAATCCTGGGAATTAGATAATCAGCCAATACAATTTGGTTTTTCAGATCCATAGGATCGGTGAATCCTGTAGCGCCCGGTGCAAACCCGGCGAAAGCAAATACAATTGTGGTTTGTAGTTCCGTAGGAACGATCTTATAGCCCAGGATTTCAATCCTGGGAATTAGATAATCTGCAAATACAATTGCGGTTTTTGGTTCCGTAAGTTCATAGTTCTTAGTTCATAGTTCTTAGTTCATAGTTCTTAGTTCTTAGAAGTTCAACGTTGAACGTTGAACATCTAACCTACGGTTCTGTTTCTGTTACTGTTTCTTCTCCTCTTTCTCTTCCTCTTTTTCTAGCTCTAGCTCTTCCTCTCCACAGTCACTATCACTCTCTTATACCTCGTCAATGCCGGCTTGCCCTTGTCCGTTACTTTCAAAATAAAATGAGTGTTTGCTGTTTTATCAACTTCAGGTGCCGTTAAAAAGATCCTGTATAAATTTTCTGCAGAGCGGAGCGTTACCTGTTTTTTCAATGTACCTGCTTCCATATATTGAAACCATACATATGTCAGGTTATCACCATCGGGATCTGTTGTTCCGCTGGCATCAAGAACAAATTGCTCTCCTGATTTTACCGTGATGTTTTCTTCATGACCCAAAGATGGAACCGGTGGGTGGTTCGCATTTTCATAAGACATGAATGTCCAGTCCATACGCGCTGCAAAATCATTCTGAAAATCATCGCGCCAGCGCCACAAAGTCACTTTATTGTCTTTATATGTCGCAGTATCCGTGCGCCACGACCGTCCATGGTCACGAAATAAAACCGGGTTGTAGCTGTCGTTCGCATTTGTCCAGATCGGTCTTGTTTCAGGATCAACAGGAACACCACCATTGAATCCTTTTAAATCAAAATCCGACATGTTGGGAAGGTATAACTCATATCTCCCACCCCATCCGCCCCAGTCAGGATGTTCCGGACTGTTCAGTCCATTCGGAATTAATGAAAGCCACGATGGTGTATCACCCTCCACTGCATAACCTACATCAGGATATAAAGCTCCCAGCGGGCCGTGGTTCTGTTGTAAATTTTCTATGATCCAGGGATTGCTCACAGTTTCATTATTGATCCCTTTCACAACAACACTTATTCCCGTCCAGGTCGCTTTACTGTATCCACCGGGAGTAACTATATAAAACAGATCCGGAAAATTATTTCTAATCCAGATTCCTGTATCATCCTGATCGGAAATAGTATATACTCTCAGTTTCTGAGTCAGGCGTTTCAGTTCGCTGCTGCTTTTAGTTTCTTTTATTTTTTGCAGTGCCTGCGCCAATGTATTTGCTCCGCCCCAGACTGAAATCCATAAAGGTCGCTGATCATTTTCTTCAAGTACTTTTATAATCCATTCTGATCCTTCCGTATCCTTTCCTTTACCGATCGCATTCATGCCATAACCCGGTTGGCCTTTTTTTACGAGTGCGAGTAAATCTGTTTCAGCGGGATATGCTGCATCGTGTTTCCGGAGGTTGGGCAATACCTTGCCATAGGTTTTGATCAGCTTCACCATGCTTTCGGGTGCAATCTTCGTTTTCTGGTGAACAGAAGTTGTTGCAATCAATCCGCGTATATCAATTTCATTTGCATAGAGCAACAAACGTATCAACGTTTGTGTATCATCCGGATCAGCTTCGATATCAGACAATACGATCATGCGGTTTTTCTGCAATCGCTGGGCATGGGCAACTGATACTGACAGTATCAGGGAGAGCAGTAAGATCTGCTGAAAAAAACTTTTCATTGAATGATGTTTTGAGAAATATATGTGAATCTAATCCTATCCCGCAAAATAAAACAGGAGGGCAGCTGATAAAACTCAGCCCTTCTTTTGATCAAAGTCATGGTTCTAAAGCTTACAGTGATGGAATTTTGACCTGTAATAAATGAAAGACAATGAAAACAGCACAACAGATTTACCATCCGCAATACGCTTTTCCTGCAGAAAAAGAAACCCTTTTAAACCGGTTTATATCCTGGTGTGAAGGTCAGGAAAAAAACAGGTTCGGCTGGCTGGCCACCATTCTTGTTGCACATGGGACTGCTCTCACGCCGCTCACTTTAGTAGCTATTGTACATTCAGGGAATAGTATGATATTCTGGATTATGGCGATTACCGCCATGGGAATGTCGCTGGTATCCAACCTGGCGGCGATGCCTACAAAAGTTACCATTCCAATATTCATGTTGAGTGTGCTGATTGATCTTGCGATCGTAGCCAATTGTATTGCTATCGGGTTCAGTTCTTCAGTCGGATGATAAGCCTGGAACGGTCGGGAGAACTACCGGGGCTATTAACAGGCTGCACTACCTGCACCATGGAGACTCAAGCTAACGGTCACTGAAATAATTTATGCGCAATATCCTATGTTTCAAAAAATCTGAACCACATGGCTACAAAGGGAACATAGGAGGAAATACATAGGGGAAGGACTGTTTTCTATGTGCCGGTCTATGTGCACTATGTTCTATGTGGTGCAAATTTCTGGAACCACAGGATTCATAGGAGGAAACACGTAGAAGGGCTGTTTTCTATGTGTGGTCTATGTGTACTATGTTCTATGTGGTGCAAATTCCTGGAACCACGGGATTCATAGGAGGAAACACGTAGAAGGGGTGTTTTCTATGTGCCGGTCTATGTGCACTTCGTTCTATGTGGTGCAAATTGAAAAGCCCTGCCTGCCTCGGGTGAAGAAAAAAAAAAATCCAAATCTTTCCCTGCATCCGGAACCGATGCAGGGAAAACTATTTTGTACCAGCTAGATTTACAATACAGAATTTCAATCCTGATTTACCTGTAATACTTTGGCACCGATAGCAGGATCATCTTTCCGCTCCAGCTTTTTATTATAGGTAACGATAAATATTTCAAGCGACCCATTCCCCACCGTTGCACGCAGCATATGACCTGCAAATGCATCCATATTTTTATCACCTACTGCTCCGTGTAAATGTAACGATGGCTTGTTTCCCTCCCAGGCAATACTACCGGTCATGCTCACCAGTTCCACATCGGTGAAGTCTTTCGGCTCATATTGTTTTGTTTCCTTATTGAAAAATCCGAACTGAACATTCCCCAGGAAACCAAATCCGGTAAAACTGGCCGACTGGATATTTTCTTTTTTCGCCAGGGATTCCAGTTCATTAAAAAGGCTGTCGCCCTGCCTTAGTACCATCAGGAATCCGGTATTTGTTTTTGTATATTTTTTTGCGGCATCGCTCATAGACTGGGATTTTAATTCGCTGCAAATAAGGATAAAGCTGATCATCAAAACAGAAAATACCTGCGCTGGTTTCATGTGGAGTCTTTTCCTTGTATGGTCAATTGATATGCCAGGGCAATCAATCCAATAATACCAGGCGGAATTGATGGGGCCAGGGCTTTTCTCAGAAAATTTCTCAAGTCCAATCCGGGGATGCGGAGATGCTTCTACAAATGAACTCCGGAAGCGGGTAATAATTATCAGCCATTCTCCGGCAGGTAACCGTGGGAGTAATACCCGTGGTTTTGGATGGGGAACAAAAATCAAACAAAGTACTGAAATTGTAAAAAAATAAATTGTATTGCTTGTGTTAATATATATTAGCTCATTTTATTTAATTAAACAACTTTGCCTCAGTCAAGCGCCTGACTCATAAGTATAGATTCAGAAAAAAAAAATCATGAAAATCAGAAATCGTCTCCAGGCAATATTCTTCTCTCTTTCCACAATGACCTTTTGTTTTATTACCACACCTCTGCTTGCACAAACAAAACCGAATATTGTATTCATCCTTATGGACAATCTGGGTTATGGAGAGCCGGGCTGTTATGGAGGTGGCGAGTTACGTGGTTCAGCTACACCCAGGATAGATAAGCTTGCGACAGAAGGAACGCGCCTCACAAACTTCAATGTGGAGGCACAGTGCTCACCAAGCCGCTCGGCAATTTTAACCGGACGCTTTGCAATTCGTTCCGGCACGCATTCAGCGCCCTTGCCCGGCACTCCCGATGGTTTAACACAATGGGAGCTAACAATCGCTGAACTGCTTTCAGGTACTGGCTATGCAACAGGTCATTTTGGCAAATGGCATCTGGGAAGCACACAGGGACGTTTGCCGAACGACCAGGGTTTTGACGAATGGTACGGAATAGCAAGAACTACAGATGAAGCTATGTATCCATCGCAGGCTGGTGCTAAAGCAGCCGGGGTTTCTTTAATGAATGCAATGGAAGGTCGAAAAGGACGGAAAAGTTCGGAGCTTGCTGTTTTCGATCTTGAACATCGCCGCAGGATGGATGGAGAAATTACACGGCGCAGCATCGATTTTATGAAACGGAGTGTGGACGCAAAAAAACCCTTCTATGCTTATATCCCATTTACGCTGGTTCATTTTCCTGCATTGCCCAATCTGAAGTTTAGCGGACAAACGGGCAACGGAGATTTCGCCGACGCACTTGCTGAAATGGATGCCAATGTGGGTCAGATCCTGGATGCTGTTGATGAGTTGGGTATTCGCGACAATACCATCTTCGTATTTACAAGCGATAATGGTCCTGATCCTACAGCACCATCGCAGGGTTCCTCCGGGCCATGGCGCGGTTATAATTCCACACATATGGAAGGTTCCTTACGAACACCATTTATTATCCGATGGCCAAACAAAATCCCTGCAGGCCGCGTAAGCAACGAGATCATTCATGAAGTAGATACTTATGCAACCTTTGCAAAAATAGCCGGTGCGGCTATTCCACAGGATCGCGCGATAGATGGAATTGATCAAACTGATTTTTTCTTTGGTAAGCAGAAATCAAACCGCGAAGGTTTTCCTGTTTTTGTCGCCGATCGGATGGAAGGCGTAAAATGGCGAAACTATAAAATGGTTTTTTATGAAGAGGAGCGCGACTGGTGGACGCCGGCAGCAAAATTAAATGCACCAGAAATTTTCGATCTGTATACCGATCCTAAAGAAGAATATCCGGCAACATTAACACCCTATGGTTGGGTCGCAACACCGATGATGAAATTAATAGCCGAGTTTGAACAGAGCCTGAAAAAATTTCCACCCATTGCACCGGGCACAGCCGATCCATACAGTCCTGTGGCACCTAAAAGAAAAAAATAAGGCGATCTGTGAAAGCGGATAGCAGGGAGTGAGTAGTTCAATACAGGCCGGCAAGACGGTACGACGGGAACGAATACACGGAGTTTTTTCTTTCTGTTTACTTTCCGGCTCTCCGACTTCACGGCTATGTCTTTTCTCAGGAAACCAATATCCGCATACTATCACCCGACTCCCGACCTCAGACACCAGACTCCAGACTCCCATCTCTGCTTCCTGCTTACTCCTGCTTGTAATATATATTCTTCCCTCGTATCTTACTGCCTTCACAACTTAACGGCAACACCGTTTCT
>JAATGW010000086.1 GCA_015654495.1 Chitinophagales bacterium | reverse complement strand
TTTTCAAACATTCCCTGGAACAATCCGATCAGCGAGTTCTCATTCTTCATTATCAGGTAATTCTTTTCAAAGCCACCGGCAAAGACTTTAAATCCCAGATTTTCGTAAAACTCTTTTGAAACCTTAATGTCTTTTACGCTGAGGCTGATGGAAAATGCACCTAATTTCATACTCATCTTTTTTGTGATTGGCAATCTATGAAAATGGTTCCAGAATAGATTTGCTGGGTTGTGTAAACCATTTTGGTCCGGCTTCGGTCATGTACACACAATCCTCAAACCGAACACCAAATTCACCGATAATGGAAATGGTAGGTTCGATACTAAAACACATGCCCGGCTCGAGTAATTTTTTATTACCTCTTACCATATTGCCCCATTCATGTCCATCCATTCCAATGCCATGACCTGTTCGGTGTGGTAGTCCTGGTAATTTATAATCTGGTCCGAAACCTGCATCCGTGATAACTTTTCGGGCTGCAGCATCAACTGCTTCGCATGGTGCTCCTATTTTCGCAGCTGCAAAACCGGCAGCCTGCGCATTTTTTTCAAGATTCCAGATTTCTTCCTGGCGTTTTGTTGGCTTTGCACCAAAAACCATGGTACGGGTAATATCCGAGCTATACCCATGCAGCTGGCATCCGCAATCCATTAAAACAATATCCCCTTTTTTCAGTTGTTGCGGTTTTGTAGTACCATGCGGATAGGCCGAAGCCTCTCCAAAAAGACATAATGCAAAATCTGCATTGCCACCCAATTCATTCTGCGCGGACATAATCATGGAAGAAAACTCCGATTGCGACATACCTTCATTTAGCCTGCTCACAGAATGTTTCATCGCTGCAAAAGTTATATCGCTTGCCCTTTGCATTAATGCCAGTTCCGCTGCAGATTTGATTATACGGCAGGGAATAGTAACGGGGTCACCGCTGACATAATTAAGCTGAGGCGCTTCTTTTCGTATTCCATCAGCAATAAAAAAACGGACAGATTCTTCAATTGCAACCGGGCCTGATTCTATACCGGCATTTTTAAATACATTGACGATAAGCCGGTAAGGACTTTCATCTTCCTGCCAGGCATACACTTCTGTTCCGATGGTAATCAGCTCCCTCAGGCGGTTTTCTTCAAAACCCGGACAAATATATTTTACGCCTCCCTTTGCCGGAATTATTGCAACCATTGTTCGTTCGCTGGGCCACCAGCTGATACCGGTAAAATAACTCAGCGAAGTACCGCTGTCAATAACCAATGCTCCCATTCTATTTTCCACCAATAGTCGTTGCGCTTTTGCAACCCTGTCCTCTCTTTCTTTAACTGAAATGGGTGCCACACCATCAGTCATAGGTTTTAGTGAACTGGTTGACTCTGCATTTTCTTTTTGCAGTTCAGATGAACAGGAACTAAAACCTGCTATTAATCCTGTAGCCGCTGCAAAAGATGTGACGCTGATAAAATCTCTTCTTCTTATAGACATCGAAATCAAATTAACAGGTGAGTGGTCGGGTAGCTGAAAATAAACTTTTTTTAAGTAATAGTTACTGGTGCTATGTTACCTGTAAATTGTCAATGGTATCCATATTGTTTACTATGCTTCCTCAACATTTACTTTTGTACTATCCTATCTATGTGGTTCAAAAAACCTGCAACCCACTTTATAGAAACCTTTCCGGCGGCACCAATAATTATTAAGCCCGCTTAACCGCCCTGATACACATAAAAGCCGGAAACGCATTTAACTCTCTGAAATGTTTCGGATCGAGATGCTCAAACTCTTTTGTTGGCCGTGGTTCAACAAGTTTATCAATATAAAAACCGTTATTGGTCAATGGTAACAGGCATTCCTGCAGAGGTCGTCTGAAACTATTTACTTCAACCGGATTTCCAAATCCATTCCAGGTGCATTTTACATTTTCAACTTCAAAGTATTTTTCCGATTTGAAAAAGCTGTATTCAAAAAAAGGATGTTCGATGGAGATTACCAGGATTCCGTCCCGTTTTAAAACTCGGTGAAATTCGCTAATAGTCATGGTCCAGTCCTCAACATAATGTAAGGCCAATGCGCAAAGAACGATATCAAAACTATCGTCCATTAACATATTAAAAGGCATCGACAGATCATGTACAAAAAAACTTCCCTTGTTTTTATTTCTGTGTTGCGCGAGTTCTATCATTTTCTGACTGATATCGAAGCCAGTGAGTTCTGCGCCTCCTGCCAATAAAATTTCGGCATATTTTCCGGGACCACAGGCCGCATCCAGAATTGATTTGCCTTCAACTCCGGGTAATAAGTCAAGCGTATTCGGCCGGTCATAATAAGCATTATGCGGTTTGTGTTCAATCAGTTCGCTGTATTTTTCAGCCATTTCTTCGTATGCTGCCAGTATTTTTTCTTTAATCATCCAGCGAAGTTTTAGAATTTTTTTTTGATGAAAGCAATGTTAAAATGTTACGGTAAATGAGGATATCGTACCTACGGCACTCTGGTATTAATCTATTATTTGAACGCCGGGTTGAAACCCGGCGCTATAGATTGCACCGGGCCGATGGCCCTGAAATATCAAGGTTACCAAAAAAATATTTTTAGTTTTTTCGGGATAAAATTGAAATTAATCTACACCAACCTAATACCTATCATGAATTATTTACCTGGCATTCGACAAAAACAACTACCTCAAATTTATAATACTATCTCCCTAAAAGAATGCACCCGGCCGATGACCCCGAAATATCAAAGTTATCAAACAAATATTTGTAGTTTTTTGAGATAAAATTCAGATTAATCTACACCAACCTAACGCCTATCATGAATGATTTACCTGGCATTCGACAAAACAATTAATTCAAATTTATTATACAATCTCCCTAAAAGAATGCACCGGGCCGATGGCCCTGAAATATCAAAGTTATCAAACAAATATTTGTAGTTTTTTGAGATAAAATTCAGATTAGGGGCCTGCTGATTATGAGTGGTGAAGGCAATGATCAGCTACGTAGGAGCTTCCTGTTTGTAGCTGGGTAGCAAGCTAGCGGCCATATTCAACGCTCCGGTCAGGAGCGTCCTGTGCAGGTCAGCAGTTCCGGAATAAAATAGAGTGGCCCAGAAATTTCACTCTTGTGCCTCCGTGAAAATGGGGAACAAATTTCATTTTACAGGGTGTTCCTGTCGAGCGACCAATGCGTTTGTCTGAGAAATCGACTGGCTACAAACAGGAGGCTCTATGGAGCCGGAGACCAGGTTGGCTGCACCTTTTATCAAAAAACTTTGCATGTCATTCTTAAAAATCCTTGCCAAAGCCTTTTCCAGCAGGCCCAAATTAATCAACCCCAAAAACAACTACTGCTACGTTAACTCTAAATTGTCTTTCTCTGTAAATGTTTCCTCTTATTTTGCTATGTGCCTATCCTTCTCCTATGTGAACTATGTGGTTCAAAAAACCTGCGACTACCGAAAAATTTTGTACATATTTGCGAGACATAACACTACTTCAAATTTATAATACCATCCCGGTATAGATCAAGCGCAGATTTCAGAATTGTTTCGATCGTCTTCACCGGTAAGTCTTTGTGCGGATTGATCCTGAAAATTTTCATCCTCGATCGCTTGCCCGCTTCCAGTTTTGGATGATCAAGGTGTTTTCCTTCCACCATCAAAATATATGGTTCATCGGTTTTTTTATCTGTCCATAAATAGCAGAACATCTTCTTTCCATAACAGAAACAGGGCATTCCCCATTTCAACGTCTCTGCAATATTCCCGTCCTGCTTAAGAATAATAGTTCGCAGGGCGAGTAAGCAGCTCCTGTTTGGCTCCTTTAAACTGAAATAATAGTTATCAATTTCCCTGATCATATTTATTCAAGCTATTGTACAGATATCAGCTTTGCCAGATTTAAAAAAACATGCATCATTTAAGGAAGCCGACGACATGTAGTGACTTACTCACCAGTGAAAGTATTTCTGCATTCCAATCCTTCCGCCATATTTAAATGCTGCAACGACAAAACATCCAGGGCTGAATTAATTTTTATACTCTTTCTGACTCCCTGTCTCTTCAATGATGGAAAGTTTCCCTTTTGATAACTCAATGATTGTATCGGTAAAGGTTTCTGCTTTCCCGCCAACAGTATAATTATAATGAATGAGTTTTCCATCGTCACTCACAGCATATGTTCCGGACTGATAAATGCCGGCACTGGTCTGCATGTATTTACCATCGGCAGTATATTCAATCGATTGCGAATTTTCCAATACTTTTTTTAACGAATCCGGTATTTGCAAATCCGGATGCGGATTAAACTTAACGAGCGTCCATTTATTAATAAGTAATTCGCTGTTAGCTGAATTTTTACAACATATCAAACCAAGCATACAAAAAACACCCAGTGGAATTACAAATTTTAGTTGTTTCATTTTTCAAAGTTTAAAAGTTGGTATTAACAGGGCGATCTGTCATTTCTTCAATTGTCTTTTTACATTCAATAGTCCTTGTTTTGTACAATATGCCTGGTACGGTATTGAGAAAACCGGACCCGCAATTTTCGCTAAAAGATTACCAGGCTTTGAAAATGTATGAATTTTAAATATTGTATCTGAATTAAAGTCTGTCTCGATGGTAAATGTAGAAATTCCCATTTCCACATGGCCTTTCAGGGTCTCATAACTAAATCCGACTCTGTTCCTTTCGCTGATTATTTCATTTATTCTAACACCAAAAATAATTTTTTGAGATAATTTCAGAAAAGGAGGAATAAACGCCTGTTGAACAATTGTATCTCCAACCCGCATTTCACGATTTTCAGATTGCCATTCGGTCAGATAACTCATTATATTCTTCGGAAATATTCTGTAAGAAAACAACAGAGCGAAATTTATTTTTTCGAAAGCAGATTTTGTTTGAATTTTTATGCTTGTCGTCTTTTCAATCAGGTCAGATTGAATATACTTGATTTTTGATTCCAGCTTCAACCGTTCCAGGTGCTTTGCAAAATATTCGGACTGATCTTTGAAAAATATCTTCATGAGTGTATAAACCTGATGGGATTAGGAATTGCACAATTATACAGTTAATAGCTTCGATTCTTTCTCATGCCGGCACATTTATACTCACCTGAGAATTTCAATCAGCAAAACCCATGCGTCTGAAACAGCTTTGATGAATGAAATTAAAAAGGCCACTGAAATCCAGCAAAATCCAACTTCCCCGACAAATAAAAAACTGAGGCCTCCGACAATATAGGGCAGGATCGCCAACTGGTCGAGCAATAAATTGAAGAGAAAAAGTCGCTTGTATTTTATATCTGTTTGCCTGTAAACTTTAATGTCAGATCTTGAAATAACTATCCACACGATAAGACCAAGTAAAGTAACAAAATAACCTATTGTAGTTGTGCTTTCTTTTGGAATAAGTAGCAGCAATGAGAATAGTAAAATTGAAACCAGGAGAATCAGGGAAAGTGAAGCCCGGACAGGTAATGTCTGGTACGATAAAATTCTGCTGAGATTGACTGAAATCCCAACAAATATCAAACCGGTGAGGGCTGCTGCCGCGCCTGCCGTAGCTACAAAAAAGTCATTCCATTCGTGCATTAAATTGCCCTGTTATTTTTTGTAATTGCCGACCGGAACCAAATATTATTCCGGATTTGACTGTATAAAATTTACGATTAATCCCGGAAAGTTTTTGACAAATTACCTGCTTCATCAAGAAAATCAATTTTAGGTTCGCCGGTCTTATCTATGTAAATTTTAATCCTTATTTTACCATTTTTGTCTTTCAGCTGAATTTGGGCAACTTCATCCTGACTTCCAAAGAACATTCTTTCAACGCCATTATCGCCTCTCGCAACGGCTAAATTAATTTCCTTCGTGATTGAATCATAAGCAGCTGTGTTTTTGAGAAATTCATTTCTTTTTTTAAACCTGTCAAAGGTTTCATCCAGGCTTATATTTGTCGGACGATCATAAACCCTTAATCCTGCCCGTCTTGATTTGCCATTGTCAATATATTGCAGAGCGATAACCTGGTTCTGATTCCATTGGTCAAAAGAAAAATGCTCCATAGCAGAATATCCGGAATCTTTTTTAAAGCCGTTATACAATAATCCACCAACTTCATCGCCATACTGATTAAAAAAAATAATGCCCGACAAATTTTCTCTTCCGTCTGCAAATTCTTTTGGATATGTTTTGCCATTAATCGTCGGTCCGGGAATTAACCTGTTATTGGATAAAACCATTACAGGCTTATTGTCTTTTCCGACGATATTCATGCGCTCAACATCAATTTCTTCAAAACGCTTCTTTTTTGATCTATCACCAAAAGCAGACAGGAGAATAAAAACGTTTAAGAGGCCTAAAGCTAATAAGCCAAATTTGAGCATATTTACCTGGGTCTTGAGGTTTCTTAATGTTTCCATTTTCAGACATTTTAAGCGTCAGAACAGGAAGTTAAATGATTTTGAAAGATTGAAAATTCCGAATTAAATGTTTGCCATGAGCATGGCGCAATATCTAAGAGAAATTTCTTACTCAATATCATTACAAACCAGTTCAGCACGTAGTTTCAATGGCTCTTTGCAGACAGCTTATCACTGATAGTACTTCTCAACCTGTTGAAAAAAATCCTTAAAATATTTTTCAGTTTCTTCAGATTCGAAAGGAAGTTTTTCTTTGGGGAATTTGCTGGTCATATGTTTTATAAGCTCCCGGGCTTCAGCATAATTAGCCTGGTTTGCAAGATTAGAAATATTGTTTAAAAAAGCCCAGCGGAAATTGTTTAGTACTATTACAGCATCCCTGGATTTTGCAATATCAGCGGATTTGATTTTTGCAATGCTATAATTGTACAGATTCCGGGAAACAACAACTGTATCGCCGCTAAAATTGAAAGCCCGATCTTTAAGGCGGTTGACCAGACCTTCATCAGCTAAGTAGGAAGAGAGAAATAAATTATAGGATGAGTCGGAATTACTGACAAAATAAACAGGACGGGTATAGAAATTCTGCTGAATGATATCGAGCAGGATTCTGTCACCTTTTAAGATATATTCATCCAGATATGTAGGTCTCAATTCCCAATTAAATTTCTGAGTGGTGTCACCAGGATTGACTGCGCTGACAATCTGCGCTTTCCATTGAGTATATTCTATTGTGTCAATTACTGCATCTGAAAAACTCAATTTTAAATTTTTTTCAGCTTTAAGGTATTTCGGATACCAAACCGTATTAATCAGATTGGCATCTACTGCTGTAATATCGGACCGGTAGTTTTCAACAGTCTGCAAATACCAGACGGGAAAGGTAGTGTTGTCACCGTAGGTAATAAGCACAGCGTTTTTGTCACAACTATTTAAAAGTTGCCTGTTGAATTCTAAAATCGGCTCATTAAAGCCACCTCTTTTCTTACCTTCTGAAAAAGCCAATTTAGCCGAGTCGATCAGTTTTTGACTGAGGTATGCTGCAGCTAAACTGCCCCAGATCGACGAAAGCTTTGCATATGGATCTAAAATAAAAAGTTCTCCTTTGTATATGGGCTCCAATCGATTAACTTCTTCAAATTGTTCGCTTGCCCTGATCGTCATTTCTTTCTTAAGCTGAATCATTCCTCTGCCATCGTCAACATTTAATCTGTCAATGGTGTAGCCCAAAAAGTACCTTAACTCTGCATTCTTTGGATTAATTTTAACCTGATTGGTTAAAATCTGATATGCTTTTGAATAGTTCGGAGTATCGCTTTTTGCCTGCAGCTTAAATTCATATTTCCCGCTGTCAACTATTACCCTTTGAATAGTTGTAGTCACCTGCGAAATACAAATGGTTGAGAAAAGAAGGGAAATGCCAGCAAAAAATACTCTCATAAAAATTAAGGCCTAAAGATCAGTTATTCTGATTATTGAAATTATAAGTATATGCCAGCAAAACCCCAGTCTGGCTTTGATAAAGTTAAATATTAAACCGACTTACAGCCAGGTGCATGGGGCTCTCCAACGCTGTCCGACAAAATTTCCCCATCGATTGTTTCAGTGACTAGCCACAATAGCAATAATTTTAATGTTGCTGGCTGCATTGTTATAATAGTCTTTTTTCTGTTTCTGCAAAATGCTCATTTATCAGATATGTTGTACTATCCAACTCTTTAGCTTTATTAAAAAGCTCCAGTGCCTCCTTATATTGCCCTTTGTCAAAATAATAAATACCCAGGTTCATATAAGCATAAGAATTGTTTTTGTCAAGTTCTAGAGAATGTTTAATATCAGCAAGGCCCTGTTCAGTACTTCCCAATTTAATTTTAGCAAGCCCCCTATTGTTATAAGAAAAGGCAAATGAAGGCTCTAGTTCAATCACCTTGTCAAATAATGGAATAGCTTCTGCGAATCTATTAATCAGGTTCAGGGTATAGCCCATATTGTTCAGAGAATATCTGTTGTCTGGATTTTCATGTAAAGATCGGCGATAAAATTCCAGCGCCTTTTCATGAAAACCAAGTTTCAAATACACAAAACCTGCATTCGAAAAATCATCTGAAGTCATTTGACCATGTATGACAAACTTGTCCACAAGCTCTTTGGCTTCTTCAAAATTGTTAGTTTGTAAATTGGACGAAATAGCGAGTCGGTATATGGTTTCATCCTGAAACCCATTTGACAAAATCACACAAAATGCTGAAGCAGCCGCTGAATATTTTTGCTGGTTGTATAGTTCTGTAGCCTGGGCATAATCGTTTTGCAATCGTTTAAAATAAA
>JAATGW010000478.1 GCA_015654495.1 Chitinophagales bacterium | reverse complement strand
TTAAAAATAATCTTGAACTGCGCGACTATATAGATTCTAACCGTGAGGTATCACCGCTTCGCCGCGCTGATGATGCACTGCTTCTGGATAATTCCAATATTTCAGAAGAAGAACAATTGAATCTGGCGCTTGAGTGGGCGGGGAAGAGGCTGTAGTCGTGAGTCGTGAGTCTGGAGTCTGGGGTCGGGAGTCTGGACCAGGCAAAAGGCAAGAGGCAAGAGGAGCAGCCAGCGTTTGGAGATTTGATCCCTAAGCGTTCTTATCTGTTACTGTTACTCTCCTTTCTCTTTCCTCTTTCTTCTTCAGGTAAAAAGCAAAATGAACAGCCGGTTCATGAAGATATAGTTCCTATACACTTTTTTATGTGCTTGCCTAGGCTTTCTTATCTGTTTCTGTTTTCTGTCACTGTTTCTGCTTAATTCAAAAGATAAACAAATTTGTTGCGACGCAGGATGCTGCTATTTCAATTGCCTCCAGCTTTAGCTGAAGGCTTAAGGTGAAAAAAAACAGAATGGGCTTTAGCCCAAAAAACTCTACCCACTCACTTCGTCCTTCGTACTTCAGACTTCGTACTTTATTTCATTTCTTCAATTAATGCATCAAA
This sequence comes from Chitinophagales bacterium, assembly GCA_015654495.1. GTDB lineage: Bacteria > Bacteroidota > Bacteroidia > Chitinophagales > Chitinophagaceae > Pollutibacter. Next base: position 3,376 of record JAATGW010000478.1, on the reverse strand, counting down.
TTCTCCGGCATTGGGATACCAGGAAATTATTTTCCGGATAACGGCTTCCACCATTGCATCAGGGCAGGAGGCTCCGCTGGTAATGAGTATGCGTAAAGGGTTCGTTGTTGGAAGATAGCCCGACTGATAACTTTCCAGTTTTGTACGCCAGTTATAATGAAGAATATTTTCCGGGGAAATCAGATCTGCTTCCGAGCGGATAAACCAGGTTGGCAGCACTTCTTCACAAAGTTCAACCAGGTGAGAGGTATTGCTGCTGTTTCTTCCGCCGACCACAATTGCGAGTTCTGCTTCCTGTTCAAGCATGGCCGAAACTGCGCCCTGGTTATCTGTGGTAGCATAACAAAGTGTATCACGTGTATCAGCAAAGCGATCGCTTATCGTTTGGTCGTTGAGGTTATAATGATCACGTATTATCTGTTTCAGAAAGTCTGCAATTGCCTGAGTATCGCTGGCAAGCATTGTAGTCTGGTTGACAACACCAATTCGCTGCAAATCCTTTTCCACATCAAATCCTTCTGAATATCTTTCTTTGAATTCCGTATAAAATCGGCTGCCGGTTTTTCGCCGGTGATGTATTTTGAAAGAGCTTTTGCTTCAGTCATATCATTCACAACTACAGTAGGTGCATTGGCTGCGCTGTGAGAAAAAGTAGCCCTGGTTTCTTCATGTGTTGGTTTTCCATGAACCACTATGCTATAGCCTTTTTGTGCAATCTGGCCTGAACGGTTCCAAACTTTCTCAACAAAGGGACAGGTGGTGTCATATTTTTCAGTGTGAATACCACGCGCTTTTAACAGGGAATCAATTGCAATAGTAGTACCGAAAGCAGGTGTAATTACCACATCATCTCCGTTGATTTCATCCATCGGAATCAAAGTGCGGCCATAGGTATCCATCAGAAACTGAACCCCCCTTGATTTCAGATCATCATTCACAAAGGGATTGTGGATCATTTCACTGAGAAGAAATATTCTCTTGCCCGGGTTTTCATCAACTGTTCTGAAAGCTATCTCAATGGCATTCTCCACACCATAGCAGAATCCAAAATGACGTGCAAGAAAAATCTGTACGGGCCCGAAATCAAGTTTTGTAGGCCGCAGGTCCTTCTTCATCTTGTCATCCAGCTTTCTTTTCTGCTTGATAGCGGTAATCAGCGGACTCCGGTAAACAACAGGAACATTAAAAGTCTTCATATTCTCAGCACTCAAAACGCAAAGTTACTAAACAATCTTGCCCGGAAGGGTGAAATAGAATGGCCTGATTTTTCGTTAGGCATCGCCGGCAATTGCCCGGCATTTTATTAATCATTCGTACTTAAACAGTTAAATGCATTTTTATATATCTTAACGCTATGCAGGAACACGTTATTCCGGTAGAATGGAGCCGTAAGACAAATGTTTATGAAGTCAATACCAGACAATATACAGCCGAGGGGACCTTTGAAGCTTTCAGGCGCGAATTGCCGCGTTTAAAAGATATGGGTATTGAAGTGATCTGGTTCATGCCGGTAACTCCAATCAGTCTGGAAGGCAGGAAGGGAAGCCTCGGAAGTTATTATGCCTGTGCCGATTACTGTGCTATCAATCCTGAATTTGGCACTGAAAATGATTTCAGAGCGATTGTACAGGAGGCACACCAGCTGCATATGAAGGTGATCATTGATTGGGTGGCGAATCATACCGGTCAGGACCATATGTGGAAAGAGAAAAATCCGGATTTTTTTAAACGAAATGAACATGGCGATTTTTATGATGCACACGGCTGGGATGATGTGATTGACCTGAATTATGAAAATCCCGCAATGCGGCTTGCCATGATTGACGCTATGTGCTGGTGGGTCAATAATTTTGATATCGATGGATTCCGTTGTGATATGGCGATGCTTTGTCCGCTTGATTTCTGGAGGCAGGCCCGCACCGTCCTGGATAAATTAAAACCTTTGTTCTGGCTGGCAGAACTGGATTCCTGGGATAATCCTGATTACCTGCAGGTTTTTGATGCAGCTTATACATGGAAATGGATGCGGGCTACAAGAGACTTCATAACAGCGCAACATCGTCAGATGCATCAGCTGGATGCCGTATTAGTACATTATCAATCCTTGTATCCAAAAACGGCATTGCGGGCCTGGTTTACGAGTAATCATGATGAAAACAGCTGGAATGGAACCGAATATGAAAAGTACGGAGTAATGGCTCCTGCACTAGCCGTTTTCAATTGTACCTGGCATGGTATCCCATTAATTTATAGTGGTCAGGAATTGCCTAATCAAAAACGGCTGCTTTTTTTTGACAAGGACCAGATTGAATGGAATGGCATACCTGCTTTGCATGATTTTTATAAGAAATTGCTCCAATTGAGATCGGTACACCCTGCTCTCAATGCAGATCCTGTAATAACACCCGTGAGAATTTCCACGGCTTCGGATGCCAATCTTTTTTGTTTTATGAGGATCAGAGACGAGAAAGAAATTTTTGTGGTACTGAATTTGTCTGACCACAATTTCCAACCAGCATGGATAACCGATGAAAAATTACAAGGTAGTTTTACGGAATTGTTCAGCGGGTCGGAAAAGAATTTCAGCGAAAACCGGGAACTGGTTCTGGAGCCATGGGCCTACCAGGTGTGGGTTAAGTAACGTTCTACGTTTAACGTTTAACGACGAGTGCCTGCAGAATTTTAAAAAAAGCAAACGTATAAATGGACACTCGTCTATATACGCAAAAACCGGCTGGTACTACCAGCCGGTTTTTTATATGAATTACTCTCAGGATTATTCCAGTTCAATAGGGTACTGGTAAGCACCTTCGTAACCCGGATAAAATCCTTCAAGCAATACTCTTCTTGAACCTTTATTCATCGCAGAATTCATCTGATCGATTGTAGTTACTTCCTGTCCGTTAACTTTCAGAATAATAAAACCATCCCGCATTTTTGTTTGTTCATCAATCGGGCCGGCATTTATCTTCTGAACAATAACACCACCTTTTACACCATATTCTTTCGCTTTTTTTGCATCCAACTGCGCAAATTCAGCGCCGAAAACTTTTAATGGGTTTGCTTTAACCACATCGTAATTTCCTGTTACGTTTTTCAATGTGATATCTGTATTATATTCTTTGGTACCTCTGAGATAGCTGACAGAAATTTTGTCGCCTGGTTTATAACCTGCAATCTGTTCCACCATTTCGCTGCCACTTGTTACCTTGATTCCATTTACTTTAGTGATATAGTCTCCGGCCTGTATCCCAGATGAAAACATCGCGCCATCTTTCGCAACATCACGTACAAGCACACCCTGTCCTTCTTTATAGGAAAGCTTTTCCTTTTCTGAATCAGGTGCATTTTCAGGCAGATAAGTAATACCCAGATA
>JAATGW010000101.1 GCA_015654495.1 Chitinophagales bacterium | reverse complement strand
GGAATGGGATTCGGAGACATGAATAAAGATGGCCGCGCAGATCTGATTACAATCGCAGGATGGTGGGAAGCTCCGGTTGACAGAAAAAAAACCAACTGGACCTTCCACCCGGGTTATATCGGGGAGCCGGCTTCACAGATGTTTGCTATGGATGTAAACGGCGATGGCAAAACAGATGTATTGAGTGCATCCGCTCATAAATTCGGCATCTGGTGGCACGAACAAACAACAGACGACCTGGGTCAGCAGGACTGGGCTTACAGGACCATGAGTTTTGTAACTTCTCAAACGCATGCCACATCACTGATTGATCTTAACGGCGACGGGCACCCTGACTTTGTAACAGGCAAAAGATATTTTTCTCATCTCGAAAGACCAAATAACCGCAGCACGATCGATCCCGGCACCTACGATAAACCCTTGCTTATCTGGTTCAGACATATACCCGGCAAAGCTCCCTTCTGGAAAGAATATGTGATTGATGATGATAGCGGGGTTGGTATAAATATAGTTACGGAGGATATCACTAAAGATGGGTTTCCTGATATAATAATAGCAAATAAGAAGGGTGTCTTTTTGTTTGAGCATGCAGGCAAGGTTTTACGTTAAACGTTCAACGTTCAACGTTTAACGTAAAACATCATATCTTGCAGGAAACCAGTATTTCAAGTAATTCCAATAATGTCACTCAGAGAGCAGATAGATATGAGCCGGCTTCCAAAGCATATTGCCATCATAATGGATGGCAACGGAAGATGGGCCGAAGAAAAGGGCCAGGATCGTTTGTACGGACATTTTCACGGAGTTGAAAGTGTTCGGAATATCGTTGAGGGTTGTGCAGAGCTCGGCATTGACTACCTGACTTTGTACGCATTTTCTACTGAAAACTGGGATCGCCCTGTAACAGAGGTAACCGGCCTGATGGAGCTTTTGGTTGAAACAATCCGCAAGGAAGTACCGACGCTGAACAAAAATAATATCCGCCTGCATGTAATCGGTGATATGTCGATGCTTCCCGATTACGCGAAAAAAGCATTGCAGGAAGCGTTGGAGCTCACGGGAAATAATACGGGCCTCAACCTTGTAATGGCACTCAGTTACAGCTCGCGCTGGGAGCTTGTTCAGGCAGTGCGCCGGATAGGCGAAGACGTTAGGAAAGGATTGGTTGACCCGGAAGCAATCAATCAGGACACTCTTCAGAAATACCTGACAACCAGTGAATTCCCTGATCCCCAGTTAATGATCCGCACCAGTGGTGAATACCGGATCAGTAATTTTTTATTATATCAGTTAGCTTACGCGGAACTCTATTTCACTTCAATACGCTGGCCGGATTTCAGAAAAGAACATCTTTACGAAGCAATCCTTGATTTTCAGAAAAGGGAGCGTCGTTTTGGCAAAACCAGCAGCCAGCTGCAGGATGAAATCCCTGCTGGTATCTGAAACCCTAAATAATTAGGGCTTTCTTTAACAATCCTTTTCACAAAAAGCCTTTATTTTGCCCCCCGAAAATCATCTGATGAAGCGCATCTGTACGTTCTTTTTATGTTTGGTGGCCCTGATTGTTGCAGATGCCGGAGCTTACGCTCAAACCGATACCATTCCGGTGAAAAATCCGGCCGATACTATTCCTCAAAATGCCTCTGCGGACCCCGCTTTGCTGGCAATTTTTGATGCCAAGAACCCCAAAAAATATATTATTGCCGATATTAAAGTTATTGGTAATAAGATTTTCGATCCCGCGATCGTAATCTCGGTTTCCGGCCTTGCTGTTGGTGATGAGGTCACAATTCCGGGGGGCGACCAGTTTGCAAAAGCAATCAGTAAGCTTTGGTCGCAGAATATGTTTACCAATATCAATATCTATATAACCAAACTCGAAGATCGGAGTATCTGGATAGAAATTGATGCTGTTGAACGCCCGATGTTATCCGACTTCAAATTTAAAGGTGTTAAGAAAAGCGAGGCAGATGAGTTGAAAGAAAAAGTGGGTTTGTATAAAAGCCGGGTGGTTACAGACAATATGCGGATGACCGCAGTTGAAAATATCAGGAAATATTTTGTCGGGAAAGGTTTTCAGGGTGCTGAGGTAACGATCCAGGAATTGCCGGATCCAAACGCTCCAGGTAAAGTAATACTCAATTTTCTGATTGCTAAGGGTAACAAAGTAAGGATCGATGAGATCCATTTTTTTGGAAACGAGTCAGTGCCTGAATACAGATTGAAAAAACAACTCAAAGGCACAAAAGAAAAAACGCATATCACTCTTTTTCCTGATACTTCGGGTACTCCCTATGGTAGTGTAAAAAGAATGAGCTGGAAACAGTTCGTTCATGAAAAAGATTATCTGAAACCAAGCAAAGCCATTCAATACCTCGAACCCTGGTTCAGGTTCAGGTTTTTCGCATCTGCCAAATTCGATGAAAAGAAATACCTCGAGGACAAGGAAAAAGTTCTTTCCTACTACAACTCCCTTGGTTTCCGCGATGCTGTTATAGAAAAAGATACCCAATACATCACAAAAAAAGGGAATCTGGATATCGCACTGAAAGTGGACGAAGGAAACAAATATTATTTCGGCAATATCACCTGGAGAGGAAATACCAAGTATTCGGATTCTATCCTGAACGTCTTATTGGGAATCAAAAAAGGTGATGTTTACAATATCGCCACACTCGAGAAAAAACTTGGTAAACAGCTTTCGCCGGAAGGTGGTGATATCAGTTCACTGTACATGGATGATGGTTATCTTTTCTTCCAGGTAGATCCTGTGGAAACTTCGGTGTATAATGACACGATCGATCATGAAATTCAGATGCGCGAAGGTCCGCAGGCCAATATCAAGAATGTAGGTATAACAGGTAATACAAAAACCAAGGAATATGTTATCCGCAGGGAGCTGCGTACCGTTCCAGGGGAAAAATTCAGCCGTACAGATCTGATCAGGTCGCAACGCGAAATAGTGAATCTGAACTATTTTGATCAGGAGAAAATCGGAATCCAGCCAGTTCCTAACCAGGAGGATGGTACAGTTGATATTAATTATTCAGTCGTGGAAAAATCCTCGGATCAGCTGGAACTCAGCGCCGGCTGGGGTGGCGGTATTGGTCTTACTGGTACCATCGGTGTTACTTTCAATAACTTTTCAATCAAGAATATCTTTAATAAAAAAGCCTGGGATCCACTTCCTGCAGGCGACGGGCAGAAACTCAGCCTGCGCTTTCAATCCAACGGACGTTATTTCAGAACGATTAATTTCTCGTTTACTGAACCATGGCTTGGCGGTAAAAAAAGGAACAGCTTTACCTTCAGCGTTTTCAATTCGAGATTTTCAAATGCCTATAATCCGCAAACAGGTTATTTCGACAAGAAATATTCTGATTCATCTTACCTGAGTACAACCGGTGCTTCAATTGCGCTGGGTAAGCAGCTGAAATGGCCTGATGACTATTTTACTTTAGTATACACGCTGAGTTATATTCATTATAAGTCAAGAAACTATCCGATTTTCCCGGGATTCAATTCCGGTAATTCGACCAACGTCAACCTGAAAATTGCGCTCGCGCGTTCTTCTGTTGATCAGCCTATCTTCCCGCGGAGTGGCTCCAATTTCCTGCTGAGCGGTGCATTTACACCACCATGGTCTTATATCAAGGGAATCGATGAAACAGACATTTTCAAACTTGTTGAATACCATAAGTGGCGGTTGAATATGGAATGGTTTGTACCATTGGGAAGGGCGACCGGTGAAGACAAATCACGTCAGTTTGTATTGCGCGTGGTAGCGAAATATGGCTTTATCGGCAGGTATAACAATAAACTTCCGGTGTCACCATTCGAACGTTTCCAGGTGGGTGATGCGGGCCTTACGAATAACTATGGTGTACTGGGTTATGATATCATTGCCCATCGCGGATACCCGGTATATGAAAGCTCGGATCCAACAATAAATCCTGATAAACAGCAGGCATCGCAATTCTTTACTATTTTCAACAAGTACACTATGGAATTGCGGTATCCTTTTGTAACCAACCCAAGCAGTACAATTTTTGGTCTGGCCTTTTTTGAAGCCGCCAATGGATGGTACAGTTTCAAGGAATGGAACCCATTCCGCCTGCGAAGATCGGTGGGTGTAGGGGTACGATTCTTTCTGCCGATGTTTGGATTGCTTGGGTTTGACTATGGTATCGGTCTTGACAGGATCACTCCCAACGGAAGGCTAAAAGATGCAAGCAGGTTTACCTTTATGCTCGGGTTTGAACCTGAATAATCAGATCTGAAAACAGAATTTCCGATAAATAATAAAGCTGTTATGAAAAAGATCCTTGTTTTTGCCATTATTATGGTTATGGCTTATACAGTGAATGCACAGCGGTATGCAATCATTGACACCAAATACATTCTTGATAAAATTCCTGATTACAAGGATGCACAGAAAAAACTGGATGAATTCAGTGTTCAATGGCAGCGGGAAATTGACGGCCGCCAGGGAGAACTGGACCAGATGTACCGGAATTTTGAAGCAGAGCAGGTTATGCTGAGCGACGAATTGAGGAAAAAAAGGGAGGATGAGTTATTTAACAAAGAGAAAGAGTTGCGGGATCTTCAGAAGAGACGTTTTGGTTTTGAGGGGGATCTGTTTAAGAAAAGACAGGAACTCGTGAAACCCATACAGGATAAAGTGTACAACGCGGTTCAAAAAATAGCCGTGGCGAGGCAATATGACTTTATTTTAGACAAAAGTGAAGGAATTACTGTTATCTTTGCCGACCCAAAACTGGATAAGAGTGATGAAATTCTGAGGGAATTGGGTGTTAAATAAACGCCAAACAGAAATCAGAACACAACCTGATAGTAGCCCCTAACACCTATTAAATACAAAACAAAAAACAAATGAAAAGAGTAGTATTACTGGAATTGACGAT
>JAATGW010000409.1 GCA_015654495.1 Chitinophagales bacterium | reverse complement strand
TTCTCCAATACATGCACTGATGATAAGGGAGCGGGCAATATTACCTATTCAATCAGTGGGAATTCCCATACCACTCTTATCACAAATGCTACCATCAGCGGAACCAATATCACGTTAACCATTGGCGCGGCCAAAACAGGAACTTCAACTATAAAAGTTAAAGCAACTGATAGCGACGGACTTTTTGTTGAGGATCAGTTTGTAATTACAGTGGCTGGGGCAGTGGCACCTGTAATAGCCAATCCGATTCCGGACCAGTCTGTTGCATACAATACTGTCACAAAAGTCATCAGTATATCCAATGTGTTTACTGATGAAAAAGGCGCATCGAATATCACCTATTCCATAAGTGGAAATTCCAATACAACCCTTATTACCAATACTTCAATAAGCGGAACCAATCTTACACTTACCATCGGTGCTGCAAAATCCGGAACTTCAACAATAAAAGTTAAAGCGACGGACAGCGACGGGCTTTTTGCTGAAGATCAGTTCGTGATTACTGTGGCGGCTGCTTCTGTAAAAATCCTGATTAATAGTGGCGGACCGAATCTGACTTACAATGGTGATACCTGGGCAGCTGATAAAAATTTCAGTGGCGGAACAGCTTATAATTATGGTACCAATGCAATTGGCGGCACACTCAACGACGTACTCTACACAACAGAACGGTATGGAAATTTCAACTATACCATACCGGTAACCAACGGGAAATATACAGTAATACTCCACTTTGCAGAGCTACACCATACGGCGTCTAACAAAAGAAAATTCAATGTCAATGTTGAAAATAATCAGGGAAGCCTGTCGAATTATGACATTTTTGCTAAAGCCGGCGGAACTAAAATTGCAAAAACCGAGCAGTTTATAATAACTGTATCTGATGGCAATCTCAACATAGGTTTTACCAGTGTGCTGGATAATGCGAAAGTTTCGGCTATTGAAGTGTTGACAAATACCAGCGCAAGGATTATTACTTCTGACCCTGCGCAGCAGGAGCTGAAAAAAGACACGATACCAGTTCCGGTTAAAACGGAAATTGCAAAGGCCAGTGTATTTCCAAATCCGTTTACAGTCAGTACTCAGATTAGTTTAAAGGTCACCCGTTCATCAAAAGTGACAATGGAGATCCTGAATTTCTCTGGCCAGTTAGTTGCAAAATATCCGGAAGAGTTTATTGTTGCAGGATTGCTTTACAGAAAAGAATTTTTCAAAAAAGATAATCCCGCCGGCGTTTATTTTTATCGTATTACTACGGATACTGGTGAATATCTTTCAGGTAAAATAGTGATACAATAATGTGAAATCGTGAATTCCGCGCGACCGGATTAAAAAAGGAGGAGACATGCCCTTCCCTTTTCAAAGAGTATTATCAATAATCAGCCAGCAATAATTCAGGTTGAAGTAAAATAATTCTCAACATCATCATAATGCTTATCTTAATATCCGATCGGCAATTTTCGAAACAATTACCAAAACCTGACGTGCTTACGCTGATCTGGAAATCTCCCCCTCAAAAAATCCTTATCCTTACCGGCCCCATGAAATATCCAGGTTTTCTAAAACCAGACTCTTTACCCTCCATTGTTAAATCATAAAACGAATGCTATGCAAAGAAGACATTTTATTCATACCACTGTTTTAAGTGCGGTAGCTATAAGCGCGTCCGGATATATCAGATTCAACGGTGAAGGTTTTGAAGGAGATTGCGAAACCACTACCGATATTCTTGGGCCTTTTTACAGGCCGGGCGCCCCGGTAAGGACTGATATGCGGATAAAAGATGCACCCGGTCAATTAATCCTGCTTACTGGTCAGATAAAACAGAAGGATTGCACAACAGCACTAAAGGGCGCCTGTGTGGAACTATGGCATTGTGATGCTAATGGAGTTTATGACAATGAATCTTCTGAATTTCTCTACAGGGCAAAAACTTACTGTGATGAAAAAGGAAATTACAGTTTCAAAACAAGATTACCGGTTCCCTATGAAGTTGGCAGCGGACAGATAAGGCCTGCACATTATCATATGATGATTTCGGCCACGGGATACCAGAGCCTGATCACACAATTGTATTTCAGTGGTGATAAATACATTTTAAAAGACCGGTCATCATCATCGCCAGCTGCTAAAAGACGCGTACTAACTATAACGGATAGCGGCGATGGCGAAAAGAAAGTTGTTTTCAATGTAACCATGATGGAAAAACTGCCTGCTGATCCAGCCGTTATTCAACGCCTTGCAGGCAGCTATGCGCCTGCAGATAAAAAGGGCAGCAATGAAGAATTGTTTGTGAAAGATAATATGCTTTGGACTAAAGACCCTTCAAGCATTAATGGCGGGTATCCGTTGCAATATAATGGCGATAATACTTTTGAATATTATGGCCGTTCCGGTATTTCTTACAGATTTGAACCACAAACTGACGGTTCTGTAAAGCTGTTCTACAACGAAACTTCGCCCGACGGTAAGAAAATTTCATGGAAAGGAACCAAGGGGAAGTAAGAAGTACGAGGTACGAAGGCCGAAGTTCGAAGTATAATAGCCAATACAATTGCGGTTGTTCAGTTCCGTAGGAACGGTGATATTATAGCCCAGGATTTCAATCCTGGGTAGGAAGTA
>JAATGW010000527.1 GCA_015654495.1 Chitinophagales bacterium | reverse complement strand
GACCAATCTATACGCAAAAGAAAATAAAGATGAACACGTAATTATCAAAAATAAAAAAGCGGAAACTTCTTTTGAAATTTCCGCTCCTGTTACCCGACCTGGATTCCCCGCCTGAATGACGCAGTCGGGCAGGGAACCAAGACAAGCAGACCCAGAATCTGCGGTACGTTAGGTTCATATCTTTTATAATTGAAAAGTATCAAAAATAAAAAAGCGCATAAAACCTATTAAAGTTTTAGACGCTTTTGTTTTGTTACCCGACCTGGATTCGAACCAAGACAAGCAGAACCAGAATCTGCGGTACTACCATTATACTATCGGGCAATCTTGACTATAACGCTCCGGCAAAATTAAAAAAAACCGGATAGAATTGCTGAAAAACAATAGGCGAAGCAGAATTTTTTATTAGAAATAAGAATGACAATCTTTAATAAAAACGCAATTATTATTGGGCCAGGCCCAATTCATTTTTAATCTTTTCCCTCCAGCCAAAACTGGAGGCTGTTAAAAAAGGCATTTTAACCGGGATTGCATTTGCCGTTCACCTTTTACCCAGGGCTTACGCCCTGCGCTACAATATTCACCGTTCCTACGGAACTGAAATATCCCAATTGTATTTACCTCTCACTTCTTACCTCTTACTTCAAAAGTTGCCCGACCAGGATTCGAACCTAGACAGTCAGAACCAAAATCTGATGTACTACCATTATACTATCGGGCAATTCTCACTTTCGGACCGCAAAAATAATGGATTCAGGTTACCAGACCAAATCAGGTCAAGGAGGCAAGAGGCAAAAGACAAAAGGCAAAAGGAACAGCCAGCGATTAGGGTATAGGGTAGATTAAATTAAAATATGACCTGTGTGTAATTTTGATGGGATATCCGAAATCTGATTTAAGAATGCCATCACCACTGAACTTAAGCCTGAATTTGCAGACTGGTAGTTCTTCAACGTTAAACGTTAAACGTTGAACGTTAAACTTCCAAGCCTCCTGCCTGATTGATAAACGGTAACCATTCAAAGCACATATTATCCGCTCTACGAGTTCCATCGTAAAATGCGGCTGCGGCGATGCTAGTTTTATTTTTCAATCAGAAAAATGAGATCAGCCCTTATCACTTGTATTTCTATGCTCTTCGCTTTACAGGACATGGCGCAGGAAATAAAAGGAAAATTGAAGAACGAAAACGGCGAAGCTTTAGCGAAAGTGACCGTAACACTGCATAAAGCAAAAGATTCCGCACTGTTGCGCACCACACTGAGTGCCGATGACGGCAGTTTTACATTCAGCTTCAATGATACCATCGCAGTTCTCATCAGGTTTGATGCCATAGGTTATGAAAACCGTTGGATGAGTGCTTTAACCCTGGCCAGCAAACCTGAAATCTCTCTTTCCAGAACAACAAAAGCACTTGAAGCGGTAGTAGTGACTGCAAAAAAACCGATCGTTGAAGTAAAGCCTGACAAGCTTGTGTTTAATGTGGAAGCGAGTATCAATGCCACCGGCAACAACGGACTTGAATTATTACAAAAATCTCCCGGTGTGATTGTGGATAAAGACGATAATATTCTGCTCGCAGGAAAAAACGGCGTGCGCATATTTATTGATGGAAAACCAAGTCCGTTAAGCGGCACCGATCTGGCCGCGTACCTTCGGGGACTGAACAGCAACGATATCGAAGCAATTGAAATAATTACCAACCCTTCAGCCAAATATGAAGCGGAGGGCAATGCCGGTATCATTAATATCAGGTTGAAAAAGAATAAAAATTATGGAGTAAATGGCACCATCAGCGGAGGCTATGGCATCATGAAATTCCCCAAATACAATGGTGCAGCTTCACTGAACTATCGCAATAAAAAAGTGAATTATTTCGCCAATTACAGCATTTATAATAATCGCAACTGGAATAAATTCGATCTGTACCGTATTCAGAATGATACAAGTTATGATCAGACTTCGGAAAGCCGGGGACATTTTCAGGGCCATAATTTAAAAGCGGGCGCCGACTTCTTTCTGAATTCAAAAAATACACTTGGAGTAGTAGTAAATGGCAACCTGGGTGAGATGGAATGGAACTCTGAAAGCCAGACACCGATTGCAGCAACAGGTATTAAGGAAACAGACCGTACACTGTACGCTGAATCGCGCACGAATAACAAACGACGAAATTTCACTGCAAACCTGAATTATCGTTTTGCCGATACCAGCGGTCACGAATGGAGCATGGACGCTGATTTTGGAAAATACAGTATGCGCGGCTATAACACCACACCCAATGTATACCTGGACAATGACGGAAATGAAATATCCAGTTATACTTTTTCCTCTGAAATGCCAACGGATATTTCCATGATCAGTTTTAAATCCGACTACGAGCAGAATCTCTGGAAAGGCAAGCTGGCTGCGGGTATCAAGAGTGCATATGTTTTAACCGATAACAATTTTGCTTTTTATGAGTATGATGCCAATGGTAACCCGGTTCTGAATCCGAACCGTAGCTCCAGATTTGAGTATACTGAATGGATCAATGCTGCTTATGGTCAGTATCGCAGGCAATGGAAAAAAATCGGCATACAGGCAGGTCTTCGCCTGGAACAGACTAACAGTCATGGTCAGCTGACAGCAGCAGTCCCAACAGATGATGAAGATGTGAAGCGAAGTTATCTGAATCTCTTTCCAAGCGCAGGGATCACATGGCAGCTGGCAGAAAAACATACGCTTGGTCTTTCTTATAGCCGGAGGATCGACAGGCCACGTTACCAGGACCTGAATCCTTTCGAGTACCAGCTTGATCAGCTTTCGTTCCGCAAGGGTAATCCTTTTCTACGGCCACAGTATACTAATATCATCGAATTGCGTCATACCTGGGCCCAGAAACTCACAACTACTTTGTCCTATAGCAAAGTGAATGATTTTTTTGCACAGGTTACCGATACCGTTGATGGAAACAGAAATTATATCCAGCAAAGGAACCTTGCCAATCAGGAGGTTTATAGCCTGACGGCAACTTATCCGTTCAGCATTACGAAATGGTGGAGTGTGTACGCAAATGTTACGCTTTATCATTCCCGCTACAGAGCTGAGTTTGAGGAGAACAAAATAATTAAACTCAATGCCACCGTATTCAATCTCTATCAGCAGCAAACCTTCAAAATAGCTAAAGGCTGGACTGCCGAACTAAGCGGCTCCTACAATTCACCCTCAGTATGGGGCGGTACCTATCAGACAAACGCATTCTGGAACCTGGATGTGGGACTGCAGAAAAAGTTCTGGAAAGACAATGCTACGATACGGGTAAGTGTAACCGATATTTTTTATACCCAGCCATGGAGTGCGGTAAGCAATTTCGGAGGGCTGTACCTGATTGCCTCAGGCGCTTTTGAGAGCCGTCAGTTCAAAGCGAACTTCTCCTGGCGCTTCGGCAATAACCAGGTGAAAGCAGCCCGGAACCGGCAGAGCGGGATTGATGAGCTGAATCAGAGAGCCAATTGAACGCAAGGTTTTAACGTTATAAGCTGAAAGTGAAAAGCTGGGCTGTCAGGTCATTAAGTTATCAGGTTTTCAAGTGCTTTTTAAAAAATTAACACTTGATGATTAATAACGTGAATTAATAAACTTGCAACTTGCAACTAAAACATAGAACCTCATACCTATAACTTTCAACCACCAGCGGTTCATATTTCAAAAAACCTAATAACCTGATAACTTAATAACCTCCGGCCTATAACTTTCAACGTTAAACTTTCAGCTACCCATCTACGCGGATCTGATGGTGTATCCAAAATATTTACCTCCCAAACGCGTTTTCTCGCGAGTATTTGATTTCTTTGCATCCGTAGCTCATAAACCCTTTATCACCTTATCGCCCCATTATGCCAGTTGTTTCCCGCATGTCGGCACTTATTGGCCTGATCTTTACGACCTTTTTAGTCATGTCCGGTTTCTCCTATATACAGCGCCAGGAGAAAAAAAAGATTGTGTTTTTTGGTGATTCAATTACCCAGGCCGGAGTGATGCCAACCGGGTATATCGATCAGATGAATAAGATGCTCGAAGGTCAGAACCTCGCTGCAAAATATGAACTTACCGGAGCTGGCATCGGAGGTAACAAAATTTATGACCTCTATCTCCGGATGGATTCTGATGTAATCAAGAAAAATCCGGATATAGTGGTGATTTACGTTGGTGTTAACGATGTATGGCACAAATCCTCCTCCGGCACAGGAACAGATCCTGATAAGTTCGTCAAATTCTATAACGCTGTTATACAAAAACTGAAAGCAAATAAGATCAGCGTGATATTGTGTACGCCTGCAGTGATCGGAGAAAGGACAGATAATTCAAACATGCAGGACGGCGATCTTAACCGCTATTCTTTTTTCATCCGGAATATTGCCAGAGAACAACAACTCCCCCTTGTCGATCTGCGCAAAGCTTTTATAGATTACGACCTAAAAAACAATCCCGAGAATAAAGAGATGGGAATACTCACTACAGATCGCGTACACCTCAACCCTTCAGGCAATAAGCTTGTGATGGAAGAGATGTGGAAAGAGATCAGTAAACTACGTTAAACGTTTAACGGTCAACGTTTAACGTAAGGGTTATTCGGCAATTACGAGGTAATAGTTCTTCTTTCCTTTTTGTACAACCAGGTATTTGCCGGCGATCAGCTGATCAGTCGATAAGAGTTTTACCGGATCAGTTACTTTTTCACGGTTGAGGCTCACTCCGCCACCTAAAACCATTTTTCTTGCATCGCCTTTGCTTGGGAAAATCCCGGTTTCCGCCAGCATGGTCACCAGATCTGTACCGGCATTGAGTTTGTCGCGGTTCCAGTTAAACTGAGGTACACCTTCCATGGCGCTTAAAAGTTCCGGTTCCGTAAATGAACTGAAGCTGGCCTCCGCACTATTACTGAACAATTTTCCGCTTGTTGAAATGGCTGATTCGAGTTCCTCTTTTCCGTGAACCAGCCCGGTGATTTCAGCAGCCAGTTTTTTCTGCAATATTCTGGACTCTGTATTTTTCAAATGATCATCAGTTAATGATTCTACTTCCTCTTTTCCTAAAAAAGTGAATATGCGGATCCATTTTTCAGCGTCTGCGTCAGTAGCATTCAACCAGAATTGATAAAACTGGTAAGGGGAAGTTTTTTCAGGATCAAGCCACACATTGCCTTTTTCAGATTTGCCGAATTTACCTCCGTCGGCTTTGGTTATCAGCGGACAGGTAAAAGCAAATGCTTCCCCGCCTGCTTTTCTCCTGATCAGCTCCGTACCTGTAAGAATATTTCCCCACTGGTCGCTACCACCGCACTGGAGTTTCACATTTCTGTTTGTATAAAGCCAGTAGTAGTCATAACCCTGCATCAGCTGGTAAGCAAATTCGGTATAGCTGATTCCTGTTTCTCCTTCGATTCTTTTCCGCACACTATCCTTGGCCATCATGTAGTTAACTGTAATATGTTTACCGATATCGCGGAGAAAACGGATAAAATCCATATCGCGGAACCAGGTCATATTATTCAGGATTTCGGCGGCGTTAGGAATGGATTCTGAAAAGTCGATGTATTTTTCCAGTTGCCGCTGGATACCTGCCTGGTTACGGATAAGGTCTTCATCGCTCAGTAGATTTCTTTCATCACTCTTTCCTGAGGGGTCGCCGATCATACCGGTAGCCCCGCCGACAAGCGCAATAGGTTTATGGCCAGCCTTTTGCAGGTGAAGTAATAAAAGAATCTGAACCATGCTGCCGATATGAAGACTATCAGCCGTCGGGTCGAAGCCGATATATCCGAGGGTCATTTCTTTATTAA
This sequence comes from Chitinophagales bacterium, assembly GCA_015654495.1. Lineage (GTDB taxonomy): Bacteria > Bacteroidota > Bacteroidia > Chitinophagales > Chitinophagaceae > Pollutibacter. The sequence goes on along the minus strand of JAATGW010000527.1, from coordinate 10,948 downwards.
GCTGATCTTCAGTACCAGGCATGATATCCTGCAGCATTCCACGCCATTTAATTTCCTCTACCAGGTTCATTTTCATCGAATTTGCGCAAATGTAAGGCAAGTAAATTTCAGGCCCAACAAAGGGCAATAATCCGGACCCCTCTGTCGTTATAATCCATTGAGTTTGTTGGTTTTTAGTTGCTTATCACCGTACATTTGCAGATAGACGCAACATTTACCAGAGACTATTTTAGTGCGAACGCCTTTCGAAAATCAACCAGATGAACCGTAAATCTGCGCTGCTTATTTTTTTTGTAACCCTGCATACAATAGCTTTTTCCCAATTCAGGAAATATTCCAATGAATTTCTTAATATCGGCGCAGGTGCACGTGGGCTCGCGATGGGAGGTGCGCAGGTGGCTTCTGTAAGCGACGGAACCGCCGGCTACTGGAATCCTGCAGGTCTTTTTCACGTTCGGGACTATCCGATTATCACGGCGATGCATGCCGAATATTTTGCAGGGATAGGTAAATACGACTATTTAAGCGTTGCCCTTCCTGTTCATGACGACAAACGTTCACTCAGCTTTTCTCTGCTTCGTTTTGCCGTGGATGACATCCCTAATACATTATTTCTCGTAGAACCAGATGGGTCACTGAACTATAATAATGTTCGGTCTTTTTCCTCAGCCGATTATGCCTTTTTATTCACCTATGCTCAGTCACTGATGAATACGGAGGAAAAGAAAATCAGTTTTGGAGCCAATGCAAAAGTGATACACCGCAGTGTAGGAAGTTTTGCCAAAGCCTGGGGTTTTGGTATCGATGCAGGCCTGCAGATGCATTTTAAAAACTGGCACCTGGGCCTTACCGTTAAAGATCTTACAACCACGTTTAATGCCTGGAAATTCAGTTTCACAGAAAAAGAAAAAGAAGTCCTGTACCTGACCAATAATGATATCCCGGTCAAGTCGACTGAAATGACTGCGCCGCGGCTTATTCTCGGTGGCGCCTATACGTTCAGGTTATCCTCCCAGTTTAAACTTCAGGCCGAAGCTAATTTTGATATCACCTTTGACGGACAAAGAAATGTTGTGGTTAGTGCAGATCCGGTGAGCATAGATCCGCGGGCAGGAGTTGAACTCGGTTACAAAGACCTGATTTTTGTGCGTGGTGGAATTTATAATTTCCAGCAGGCCCTTAAAGATGGCGACACATTGAACCAGCAGAAAGTATGGATCTACCAGCCCAGTGTGGGCGTGGGTTTCAAGCTTAAAAGCCTTGCAATCGACTATGCTTTCACGAACCTGGCCAACCAATCCAATCCCTTATATTCCCATATTTTTTCGCTTAGGTTAAACCTGATCCGGAAAAAGAAAGAAAACCAATAGAAATACATCACCTGGTATGAAGAAATTTTTGATGACCCTTTTATTGTTTGCTTTTGCTTTCGTTGTGAAAGCTCAATACAACAATGAATGGATAGATTACAATAAGACCTATTACAAAATTCATGTCGGCATTTCCGGTCTTGTGCGGGTGAATCAGACTGTTCTTGAATCAGCGGGTCTTGGCAATGTGCCGGCGCAGGATTTTCAGGCCTTTCACAATGGCAGGGAAGTACCTTTATATACCTCTAAAGCTTCAGGATTGCTTACGGCCGGTGATTTTATTGAATTCATGGGTGAGATCAATGATGGATCCCTTGACGATGGACTGTATGCGAACCCAACTGAAAGAGTTTCTTCGAGATACAGTGTACAGACCGATACATCAGCCTATTTTCTTACGGTAAATCCGGGTGGTGCCAATCAAAGAATGGTGGACCAGGCAAATATTGTTGCCGGGAATACTCTGCCTGCAACACCTTACTTCATGCATACATTCGTGAGTGCGCAAACAAAAGTGAGGTTAAATCCAGGACGCGCGGCGGTTGTAGGAGAATATGTTTATTCTTCCACTTATGAACCTGGTGAGGGTTGGACTTCGGGAGATATTGCACCAGCAAGGGCATTTGCCGAAAACAGGAACAATTTATTTGTTTACACTGGCGGTCCTGATAATGTAACGTTCAGGGTTTCAGCCGGGGGCAACGCTCAAAATCAGCGCAGCTGGCAGGTTTATATCAACGGTAATAAGGTTGTTGATGAACAGATGAATTTTTTCCAGACATCTGTAAAGGAAATGAATATTCCGCTTGCATATATTGGGAAAACCGTTGACACTTTCCGCATAGTAAATAGTAGTACAGTTCCGACAGACCGGATGTCCATTGGAAAAATAGAAATGGTATATCCGCGGCAATTCAATTTCGGTTCGGTTGCTTTTTTTGACTTTCATCTTCCCGGAAACACGGTAGGTCATTACCTGGATATCAATGCATTTAATTTTCCAGGTACGTCAACTCCAATTTTGTATGACATAACCAATAATAAAAGATATACTGCGGTAAAATCTGCATCCCGCCTGAGATTTGTTCTGCCGCCATCGGGTGACCGTCGTTTGGTGATGCTGAATACAGCCGGTCCTTCATTGACAGATGTTTCTCATCTTAAAGAAATAAAGTTCCAGGACTATTCGAAGAAACAAGGTGATTTTATTATCATCTCGAACCCAATGTTGTATAACGGCACCAACGGGAATCCGGTGGAAGCCTATCGTAGTTTCAGAACTTCGCCTCAGGGTGGAAGTTTTAATGCTCAGATATATGATATTGATCAGCTTGTAGATCAGTTTGCATATGGGGTAAAAATGCACCCGCTTTCGGTTAAAAATTTTATCCGCTTTGCGCGGCAAACTTTTACAGTAAAACCGAAATTCATTTTCCTGATCGGTCGCGGGCTCACTTACGATCAGTACCGGACACAACAGGCAAAACCTATTACTGACAGGATGCAGATGGTTCCGACTTTTGGATCGCCTGCATCTGATAATCTTCTTGCTTCTGATGATCTTGATCCGATTCCGGAGACGCCAATTGGCCGGTTAGCAGTTTGCTTCCCTGATGAAATTGAGCACTACCTGAATAAAGTAAAGGAACATGAGGAGGTATTAAAAACCGGATCCCAGACATTTGCAGATCGTGGCTGGCTGAAAAATGTTGTACACGCAATCGGTGGTAGTGATCCTTTTCTGCAGTCAGTAATTTATGGTTACATGAATGCTGCAGCAAAAGTGATTGAGGATACAGCATTTGGTGGTAAGGTATACAGCTTCAGTAAAAACTCTGCTTACTCCGTACAACAGCTTACCTCGCAGCAGCTGAAAGAATTATTTGAGAAAGGCATAAACCTGCTCACCTATTTTGGTCACTCCTCTGCCAATACACTTGAGTTTAACCTTGATGACCCGAATATCTACAATAACCAGGGAAAGTATCCCATGTTTGTTGTAAATGGTTGTAATGCGGGTAATTTCTTTGTTTATGACACATTAAGGGTGACAGCAAACGCGCTTACATTGTCGGAAAAATATGTACTCGCGGATAAGCGTGGTTGTATAGGTTTTATGGCAAGTACACATTATGGAATTGTCGCTTACCTGAATATTTTCACCTATGGATTGTATGAGGCAATCTCCAGTCAGTATACATTGCCGATCAGTCAACTTCAGATTGAGGCATCAAAAAAATTACTGAGTATTACCGGCAGTACTGATTTTTTTGGAAAGATGCATGCGGAGGAAGTACTGCTGCATGGTGATCCTGCAATCAGATTATATCCTCAGCCTGCACCCGATTATATTATTGAAGAATCTTTCATAAAATTTGATCCGGCGTTTATTTCTGTTGCGGATAAGGAATTTACTACTGATATCCGGATGTATAATATTGGAAAAGCTGTGACTGATTCAATTCTTGTTGACATCAAAAGGCAGTTACCGAATGGTACGCAGACCGTTGTATTCCATAGTAAAATTCCAGGAATCAGGTATATGGATTCCATTCTTTTGAAACTCCAGATAAATCCCTTAACTGATAAAGGCGAAAATAAGCTGATCATCACTGTGGATGCAGACGATGCAGTTGCAGAAATTTCTGAATCAAATAATGTTTATACCAAATCCTTTTATATTATTGAAGAAGAGGCGCGTCCGATTTCGCCCATTAATCTTGGCATTGTCGGTACCAGCAATGTTACTTTTTATGCTTCAGTTGCAAATCCATTGAGTGCTCCAAGGAACTATATAATGGAAATCGACACCACGGAATTATTTAATTCTTCGTGGAAAAAATCACAAACCATTAACAGCCCCGGTGGATTATTACAGTTTGATATAGCTGGTTTGAATTTTTCTGACAGCACAGTTTATTACTGGCGCACATCACCGGTGCCCCTCACAGGCGATGTGTACGTCTGGAACAGTTCTTCTTTTGTTTACCTCCCGAATGCGGGACAGGGTTTCAACCAGTCGCATTATTTCCAGCATAAAAAAGATGAATTTTCAGATATAAGGTTGGAGGATGACCGGGCCTTCAGGTATGGCACGGTAAACGCAAGGCTAACTATTAAGAATGGTCTTGATCCTTATTACGGTGCCTTCCAGGTGGGCGTTACATTGAATACGGACATATTCACCAACTACGGATGTACACTCCATTCCCTCCAGATTTTTGTTTATGACAGTCTTACGCTGGAGCCCTGGAAGAATACTTTGCAGCCTGACGGCAGCGGCCGTTTTGGTAGTATACCTCCATGTATCCACAATTCGCTCTGTTTTGAATTTCCATATTTCGATTCATCCTACCGGCGCAAAGCAATGGCATTTCTTGAGTCAATACCAAAGGGCTATTTTGTTTCCATTACGAATTTCGGTAAGAATTCAAATACAAGGTTTATCAGCGAATGGATGAGTGATACGCTCAGGCTTGGGTCAGGCCGATCCCTGTACCACACATTAAAGAACATGGGCTTTACTGATATTGACGGGTTCACGCATAACGTACCTTTTATTTTCTTCCAGAAAAAAGGGGTGCCCTCTTATCCGATTTACAGCAAGATAGGGAACAAGGAATCTGATTTCCTTGAAGCCAATTTCGACCTTTCCATACGGCTTAATTATGGGCAGATTTCATCGCCCTGGTTCGGCCCCGCAATTAGGTGGGATCGCTTAAAAATCGATGCGAGAAATATTGAAGCCGAAAAAGATTCTGTAGGTTATATACTTTATGGAAAAGATAATGCCGGTAATGAAACGATCCTTACAGACCTGCATTCAACAACAGATACTTCCATCCAGTTCGTAGATGCACAAATGTTCCCTTATCTGCGGATTCAGATGCGAAACAGGGATACAATCAATGGAACTCCGCAACAGATAAAGTACTGGAGGGTATTTGCGCAGTTACCTCCGGAAGGTGCTTTGATTCCGCTGCCCGGCATTACCAACAAGGATACAATCGAGCTGGGTGAAGCAATGAATTTCAGAGTCGCATTTAAAAATATCAGTCCAACGCCATTTGACAGCCTGCTTGTGAAAATGACTGTTACCGATAAAAACAATCTGACTCATCCGATAGAAATTCCAAGACGGAAACCGCTGTTGCCGAATGATACTATTGTTATTTCACACAGTTTTGATACTAAAGATTTATCTGAATACAACACTTTGTTCCTGAATGTGAATCCTGATTTTGATCAGCCGGAACAGTTCCTTTTCAACAATTTCGTATTCAAAGCATTCTATGTGAAACCGGATTCTTATCATCCCACGCTGGATGTGACTTTTGACGGTGTTCATATTCTGAACCGGGATATCGTTTCAGCCAAACCTAAGATTATGGTGAAGCTGAAGGATAATAGTAAGTTCCTTGCACTGAATGACACTTCGCTGTTGAAAGTGAAAGTTAAATATCCGAATGGCGATGAGCGAAGTTTCAGATTTGATAATGATACGCTTCGGTTTACACCGGCCGACCTGAGCGGTGGGAAGGATGATAATACGGCAACCATCGACTTCGGGCCTTATTTCCCCGAGGATGGTGAATATGAGCTTATCGTTACCGGAAAGGATAAAAGCGGGAACACGACGGGCTTTACAGATTATCGGGTAGTGTTTGCAGTTATCAATAAGCCAATGATTTCGAACCTGCTTAATTATCCGAATCCGTTTACAACATCAACTGCATTTGTGTTTACAGTGACGGGAACAGAGCCGCCGCAAAACCTGCGCATCCAGATCCTTACTATAACAGGAAAAATTGTTCGGGAAATTACCAAAGAAGAACTCGGTCCAATTCATGTAGGTAGAAATATCACTGAATTTAAATGGGATGGAACCGATCAGTACGGCCAGAAATTAGCAAACGGTGTTTATTTGTACAGGGTGCTGACAAATCTGAATGGGAAATCGCTTGACAAATACAAGGCTGAAGGCGACAAAACCGATCAGTATTTCAGAGCCGGCTACGGAAAAATGTACCTGATGCGATAACCTTCAAAAGTTCAGGACCAGTATTGAGAAAATGAAATAATTCTATTGATATGCCGGCCAGGTTCAGAATATTTGCTTTTAGTATTATAATCTGATATGATTAAACGCAGATTTCTGAACCTGGTAATCGGTATCCTCGCTCTTGCTATTCCCGTTTTTTTTATTCTGACAGCCCTTTTTTTTGCAGGCAATGATTATAATGCTTTCATCATAGCATTTGCAAAACTTTTGCATAAACCCGGATGGACAGAGTTTTTTAAAAGTTCATTTCCGGAATCCAGTTTTGAAAATGCACGGGTTTTGTTATTTTTTCTTTCGGGAATTTCACTGTTGATTTCTTTTTTCCTGTTCAGAAATCTCAATTGCATTTCATCCGGTCTGTCCCGATTCTTTTCTTCTTTATCAGGTCATACGGCATATGCAATTCAAACTATCCGGCATCATTCATTAGCGGAAAAAATATTTATCGGATTATTATTGCCGGTGATTTTTTTGGTGTCGCTTTATCATATCCTGGTGCAGCCAATGCAGTATGATGAAATGTGGACATATAACTATTTCATCGGTGGAGGGTTCTGGCGAACTTTTTTAATTCCCGGGAATAATCATATTGGCTATACGGTAATTGCCTGGCTTTTCAAATGGCTCCCTGTCAATCAGGACATTGCGATAAGATTGCCTGCATTATTAGCGGGCATTCTCCTCATTCTTTGTTTTTGGCTGATGTGCAGGCGGCTTTTCGGTTCTTCCATCGCCATGGTTTCAGCAACATTTTTTTCATCGATGGCGCTTGTTACGACATATCTCGTTTTGGCCAGGTCTTATTCCATGCTTTTGCTTTGTTCACTGTTTCTTCTATGGGTTTCAATCAAATTAATCCGCGACCGGCAAAACACATTTTATAAGCAGTTTTACCTGCTGATACTGATTGCAGGATATCTGGTTAATCCGCTTTTTGGATTTGGGCACCTGGTACAATTGATTTCATTTTTTATGATCGGCGGGTTTCGGCGTGACTATAAAACTTTTATACAGCTTATTTATGCAAGTGTTATAGCGGGTCTGATTCTTACAATTTTTTATATGCCTGACCTGGTTACCAGCCACCTCGGGTTAATCGCAGCCTCTTTTGCAGCTCCTCCATCTGCCGGTAATGCAGTTTTCATTAAGGAGTCATTTGCCGCTGTGTCTCAGCACATCACCGGTATATACAGCGCCTGGTTTTTATTACCGGCAATTTCTATTTTGCTTCTCTTCTTAAAACAGGATGATGAGCCTCGTAGGTTTTTGATCTATTGTTCAGTTGTTTCTTTCTTACTGATGTTCGTGATTCTGCTGATTCAACAAAGGTTTCTTCCGGAACGGTTTTTTATTTTTCTAAGTATTCCGGTGGCGCTTTGCCTCGGTATTTTGCTGGAAAAATTCAAAGTCCTCTCAAATTTATCTTTCAGATCTGCAGTCATTTTATCCCTGATCATTTTTCTGATTAGCAGTTTCAGAACCTATAATTATAGCCATTTTTATCTTTCAGAAAAAAATGACTTTGACTGCAAGGAAATCAGTCAGGTTCTTATAACAGCCAATGCGGACAGCTGTTATATTCAGCATCCTGATTTCAAACCCGGACTGGAATATTATGCCAGAAAAGAAAACCGGTTAATGGTTATAAGGATGGCTGACGAAAAAAGCCTTGACTATATGCCTGCTTAAAATATTGAGAACTATCCGGCTGTTATTGCATTGAAGAACCCTGGCCTGATGGGGCTTGATCAGCATTTCAGGATTGTATTCCGTGGAAACAGCGCAGACCTCTGGCTAAGAAAATAATTTCTATTTTATGAAGTCGGTTATGCCTTACCGGTGAAGCGAAAGATTTCTGACGATATATTTACCGACCATATCAAATTCGATATTCACTTTCATACCCGGTTCAACAAGCTTAATGCCTGTATGTTCAAAAGTGTAGGGAATGATAGCCACTGAAAACGAATCATCGGCTATATCAAAAGCTGTGAGACTGATTCCGTTCACGCATACAGAACCTTTTTCAATAATCAGGTCTGCAAATGTTGAAGGGAAACTAAACCGGTAAAGCCAGCTTCCGTTTTTATTTTCCCTTAATATACAGGTGGCTGTTGTATCAACATGCCCCTGAACAAGGTGGCCATCAAGTCTGCTACCGAGTTTCATCGCACGCTCCAGGTTGACCAGGTTGCCCTGTTTCCAGCTTCCGAGGCAGGTTTTTTCGAGGGTTTCAGCTACAGCACTTATGCGGTATTTTTCCCCTTCAATTTCTTCAACTGTAAGGCAAACGCCATCATGTGCAAGGCTCTGGTCAGGTTTCAGCTCGCCTGTTATGGCCGAGCTGATCCAGGCTACGAGATTGCTTCCTTCTTCCGATATTTGCTCGATACGGCCGGTTGTTTCGATTATTCCTGTAAACATGGCCCGCAAATTTCGGATTTGTCAATCAATTTCCCGTCGATTTTGCAGGAACAATGAGAAGTATTATCTTTGCGTTCCTTAAAACTGAAAAGAGGCTATCATATGTTAATTATCGATTCTAAAGATTGCGAAAACATCGACAAGGCGCTGAAAAAGTACAAGAAGAAGTTTGAAAAAGCTAAAATTCTGCTTCAGCTGCGTGAGCGTCAGTCTTTTAAGAAACCTTCCATCAAGCGTCGCGGAGAGGTGTTAAAAGCAATCTACAAACAGAAACTGTTCACCGGAGAAATCGCTTCTTAAGCTTTCCGGTTTATATAATTGGTTAAATAGTCATAAGGTTAGCTAACTTTATGGCTATTTTTTATGCTCCTGCCTGAAATCCCGTCAGTTCAGTCATTTATTAATCATATCCGTTTCGAGAAACGGTACTCAGCACATACTGTTCGCAGCTATGGCGATGATCTGACCGAATTTTTTAATTTTCTTCAATTAACCTACCAGATTTCAAATACAGAAGAGGTTTCAGCAATAATGATCCGCAGTTGGATGGCTGAAATGTCGGGCCGAAGTATAGGTGCCCGCAGTATCAACCGGAGGCTTTCCTGCCTGAAATCGTTTTTCAAGTTCTGCAGGCTCAATAGTATCCGTGCTGACAATCCGTCCTCAGCAATAAAATTGCTGAAAACACGCTCAAGACTTCCCTCATTTGTGGATGAAAAGCAAATGGATACACTGTTCAATGTTGTGGAGTTTTCTGATGACCAGCAGGGCATCTCTGAGGAATTGATAATGTCCGTTCTGTACCAGACGGGTATCAGGGTGGGAGAGCTGGTTAGTATCCGCCCGGAATCCTTTGACTTTTATCAGAAGACGTTAAGAATATTAGGTAAGGGCAACAAAGAGCGGATCATTCCCGTAAGCCAGGAGCTGCTTGACCAGGTTAAAAAATACATCTCCGGAAAGGAGCAGGCCGGTGTGGCAGGCGGGCTCTTATTCACCGATTCAAAAAATAAAGCGTTCACAGCCCGTAAGGTATACGATGTTGTAAAAAGGCGATTGTCCCAGGTAACTACTGCGGAAAAGAAAAGTCCGCATGTATTGAGACATAGCTTCGCAACCCACCTCACTAATAATGGTGCGGACCTGAATGCTGTTAAAGAACTGCTGGGTCACAGCAGCCTGGCGGCTACCCAGATATATACTCACAATAGCATTGAAAAATTACGGGATATACACCGGAAAAGCCATCCCAAAGGTTGAAAAGGATCCGAGGTCAGATCGCCTGGTTTGTATACTGTTTTTTTCTTTGGAAAGCCTGTTAATTTAGCTGCACGGGAGCGAAATTTAATTTGATATTCCAGCGTTTAATTATTAATTTCAGTATGCTGCTGAACGACAGGTTTTTCCCTGTAAAATCAACCCAGTTCTTATATTTATTGTTTCACTGAATTAAACGTTATGCTATGACTGTTAACATTCAAACAGTGCGATTTGATGCGGATTCAAAATTAATTGATCACGTACAAAAAAAACTGCAGAAGTTAGGAAATTACCACGACAGGATTGTAAAGATTGAAGTCTACCTGAAGCTGGATAATGTAGTACATCAGATTAAGGATAAGATCGCAGAGATCAGGATCAAGGTACCTCGCCACGAATTTTTTGTTAAGCAAACTTCCAAGTCTTTTGAAGAGTCATTTGATAATGCGGTTGAGTCAATAACGACGCAGATCAAACGATTAAAAGAAAAGCAAGCAGCATAAGAAAAGGGCCTTCGGGCCCTTTTTTAGTTATCAGGCGAGTAGTCTTCAGGCGAGTCTTAGTTGATAAAACCAGCCATTGTTTAATCAGGAAGACTCGCCTGAATGCCGGTCACAAATTTTCTTCTCAAAATTTTTGCATTACACAAATTCCATTACCTTTGCCTTCCCAAAAAAACCGGGGTAGTTCTTTGTTTTTTGTATTTCTGATAAAGAAGTCGGTAATCATGTCAATCTGAATTATAAAAGCCAGAGTAGCTCAGCTGGTAGAGCAGCTGATTTGTAATCAGCTGGTCGGGGGTTCGAGTCCCTTCTCTGGCTCAATGCAGGTT
>JAATGW010000708.1 GCA_015654495.1 Chitinophagales bacterium | reverse complement strand
ATTGTTGTAGATCTTCCATTTGGTTCCTACCAGGGAAATTCAAAGGAAGCTTTGAATTCAACAATCAGGATCATGAAAGAAACCGGTGCTCATGCGATAAAACTGGAAGGCGGTGAAGAAGTACTTGAAAGCATTAAAAGAATCATATCATCCGGCGTTCCGGTAATGGGGCATCTGGGCCTGACACCGCAAAGCATTTATAAATTCGGTACCTATCAGGTAAGGGCACGCGAAGAAGATGAAGCAAGAAAATTAAAAGCTGATGCGAAATTGCTTGAGGAAGCCGGGTGTTTCGCGATTGTGCTTGAAAAAATTCCGGCAATCCTGGCAAAAGAAGTTTCCGAGAGTATTTCCATACCAACAATCGGGATTGGCGCAGGCAAATATTGCGATGGCCAGGTATTGGTTATGCATGATATGCTCGGCATCAATCATGAATTTAAACCTCGGTTCCTGCGTCAGTATCTGAATCTTTATGAACTTGTTTCAGGTGCGGTTAAAAATTATATTACAGATGTGAAAGCCAATGAATTTCCCGGTGAGAATGAACAATATTAATACAGTGCACCTGATTCCATCAGGGGAATAAATAGTTGTAAAGATTAAAGCGATTTCTTAATCATCTTATTTCTTCTGAATAAACTTTTATTATGGATTTTCTGGAAAAGCTAGGCATCGATTCATTCAATCAGGGAATCTCAACAGGGGTTCACTGGATCGGTTCTGAAGCGCAAATTATTCCTTCCGTTTCTCCTGTTGACGGAAAACTTATTGCCTCTGTTTTTCTTGCAGATAAAAACGGATATGAAACCGTTGTGACTAAAGCGCAGGAAGCATTCCGTGAATGGCGCCTCTGGCCTGCTCCTAAGCGCGGCGAAGTAGTTCGTGAAATCGGTATGTTCCTGCGTAAACATAAACACGATCTTGGTCAGCTGGTATCATACGAAATGGGGAAAAGCCTGCAGGAAGGCTGGGGTGAAGTGCAGGAAATGATTGACATCTGCGACTTTGCCGTTGGCCTTTCACGACAGGGAGATGGCCTCACCATGCAGAGCGAGAGACCCGGTCACCGCATGTACGAACAGTGGCATCCGCTCGGCATCACAGGAATCATTTCTGCATTCAATTTTCCCGTAGCAGTGTGGAGCTGGAATGCCATGCTCGCCTGGGTATGTGGTGATGTTTGTATCTGGAAACCTTCAGAAAAAGTTCCGCTTTGCAGTATTGCCTGCCAGAAAATAGTAGCCGGAGTATTTGAAAAAATGCAGGTGCCCGAAGGCGTTAGCAACCTGCTGGTTGGAGAAAGAGAAACGGGTGAATGGATGGCAAATGATCACAGGATACCCCTGGTATCTGCCACCGGTTCTACAAGAATGGGAAGAGCGGTTGGAGTTGCTGTAGCTGAACGCATGGGTCGCAGTTTACTCGAACTTGGCGGAAATAATGCGATCATTATTTCTCCGGATGCAGATATAGATATCGCGATGACCGGAGCTGTGTTTGGCGCAGTGGGCACTGCCGGCCAGCGCTGTACAACTACAAGGAGACTGATTATACACCGTTCGATTTATGAAGAAATGAAGTCGAGGCTGGTTGCGGCATATAGCCAATTGAAAATCGGTAATCCATTGAAAGAAGAAAATCATGCAGGTCCGCTGATTGATACGCTCGCTGTTGATATGTACCTGAAAGCAATTCAAGCCTGTAAAGAAGAAGGAGGAAATTTTATTGTTGAAGGCGGTGTACTAACCGGTGATGGTTTTGAAAGCGGTTGTTATGTGAAACCATGCATTGCAGAAGTAAAGCCGGAGTATAAAATAGTTTGTACTGAAACATTTGCACCTATTCTTTACATCATGCCTTACGATGAACTTGAAGAAGCAATTGATATTCAGAACTCCGTTCCTCAGGGCCTCTCCTCCTCTATCATTACAAAAAACCTGCGGGAAGCAGAGCTATTCTTATCCCAGGCCGGAAGTGATTGTGGAATTGCCAATGTAAATATCGGTACCAGTGGTGCTGAAATCGGGGGTGCTTTCGGAGGTGAAAAAGAAACGGGCGGTGGAAGGGAAAGTGGCAGTGACTCGTGGAAAGCGTATATGCGGAGGCAGACAAATACCATCAATTACTCTTCAAAACTGCCCCTGGCTCAGGGAATCCGGTTTGACCTGTAATCTTATGCAAAAAATGATGGCAGGTCTGTGAACAACCGTTTAACTGACTAATTTTGCTATTTAAACGATTTGTACAACATGAATAAGCGCTCTCTGATTGTGGTATTGATACT
>JAATGW010000057.1 GCA_015654495.1 Chitinophagales bacterium | reverse complement strand
TTCTTCTTCTTCACCTTCCTGCTCTGCCTCCCAATTAATATCGTTTTCAGCAATTTCGCTGAGGCCTGCATCGGTGGCTTTTTCCTCTTCAAGGGTTTCAGCAAGAATATTGGCTATTTCGCTGCGACCCATGGTTTGAGCCAGAGATACCAGGCCGCCATAGGTTGCAATTTCATAATGCTCCACTTTTTGTGCAGCCATAATAATTCCTACGTCACGGGTCATAGATCCGTCTTCAGTTTCCTCTACAATAGATTCACCTTCTTTGATCAGTCCTTCCATTGCGTCGCATTTCTTTGCCTGGGGTTTTTTGTCGAACAGCTCAAATACCTGCTCCAGACGCGCAACATGTTCCCTGGTTTGTACAAGATGATCTTCAATGGCGGATTGCAGTTCTTCCGTAGTAGCGGCTTTCTGCATTTTCGGCAACGCTTTCGTTAAAGCTTTCTCTGCCCAGTAAATGTCCTTTAATGAGTCATGAAAAAATTTTTCGAGTTGTGAATTGCCTTCAACCGGTGCTCTTTTAATAGATGCTTTTCCGGACGATGCACCAGGTTTTTGTTTGGTACCTTTTGTGTTTGCCATGATGAGTTTTTTTAGATTTTGAACAAGGGTATTCAAAACAAATGCCACTGGCAATGATTGATTCCGGTTTCACTATTGAAAACAAATTCAGGCAAAAAATAAATCTTTTCTTCCGGGAAACAGTCCTTCAATTGCACTCATAGCTATCAATGTAATTTTAATTTTCAGGGTAGCTTATGCAGTGAATTATCAATCAGGAAAAATAAAATGATGAAAATAAATTATCGTGAAAGAGCGTCGCGGAGGTTATGTTCACTCAACTTTGAAAACTGTTAAATTAATTTTTATGAATCGTTCCATTTAGTGTTAACGATTTTTCTATGGAGGCAGGCATCTTCGTCAGCCTGATCCTGCCAAAACGATGCACTCCGGATTTTATCCGTTTTTGCAGTTGAACAGATATTTATATGCAACAGATGGGCTCGCACCATTCAATTTGAGTAGTTAAGTTTGATTTCGACATCCTGATTGCAGTCGGAGAATTGCGAAATATAAAGCCGGAAAGCGTGTGTAATTTTCCACATTTTTGACAACAGCAAAATAGATGTAGATGGTTTCACTTAAAACTTTAACTCTTGCTTACACAAAACAACCTATTATCGCCCAGCATGCTGTATCTTCCTGTTGCTTTAAAATATGAATCCCGGGATTGCGACATAATTGTCGTATCATGTGGGATTGTAAGATTCTGTTTTGAAGATTTGAAGTGATTCCTGCCCTGTTTTTTGCCATATGGATGTCAATCCAATATCCAGCTTTGAAAACCCACGAAGTCGAATAAAAAATCTTTGCAGATGCTATGCAGGATATCAGCAGTTTGAGTATTGAAAGTAATTAATCGCCGTAGCCAAAACTGACCAGTTGCTGATTTGTTGATTTGAAACTATTAAATCATGCTTAAAGTGCGGGCATGATTTTTACAACCTCTTAATCATGAATCTACCTGAAACATTCCCTGACCGTCCGACATTTATCGAATTTAAGCAGTTTTCTTTTGGAGAGTTTTTCGAGGAAAAAAATGATGAGGAAACTAAGGAAGCCGAAAGAATATTGGCAACAGATCTTTTTTCCCTGTTTACAGCTGACATTATACGGCAGGAAGTGGTGTTCACAAGATAATCACCAGTTATCAAAGGTCAGACCGTAGCTCTCTTCATTGAGAATATCTTTCCAGTTTTCTATTAGCGTCATATATGCTTCTCCTACGGGCATAATATTTCTGTCAAGATCAAAGAGTCCCAGCTCATTAATATTTCCGGCATCATTTCTTAATGCGGAATCCCAGTCAACCTGGTGCAATAAGCTATACCAGGTAAATCCAATAATCGGAATTCCATCATGCTTCAGGCGATGTACGTTTGCCCATTGTTTTAGAAGCCATTCCCTGCACGCGGGCATTTTAATATTTGTTTCTGTGTGCATGATCTGCAACTTATACCTTTTGTAATACTGATGCGTAATAACATAATATCCGAAAATTTCTCCGGCCGCCTGGGTATGACC
>JAATGW010000037.1 GCA_015654495.1 Chitinophagales bacterium | reverse complement strand
TCAATCCGGGAGCTGCCGGAAATCAGGGATGGCATAAAGTGAAAACGATAGTACGTTTTACAATCGATGGAAAAAATATCCGGGATGCCGAAGTGATTGAAATACATTCAACTTTGAACGTTTAACCTGGGATTTGGTAGAATAACCGACTTTCCTTGCCCAGTTTGAGTTTAATAGGTTTGATCAGGTGGATTTTCTTAACTGTTTCACAGCAGGTTTTCAATACATTTCATTTCTACTTTTTTCCTGATAAAAAAGTAGCAAAAAATCAAGGCCCGCCTGCCGTTGACCTGGCGGATGGCTTTGGAATACTTCGTCAGCTACAGAATATATGCCAACTTCACCGCCTGTTTTTCTTCTCAAGGTCCAGCTTCATTTTCTTAACGCCTTTTTTCTAAGGTCATTCAAACAGTCCTTAATCCAAACCATTCATTATAAATAAAATCGTTCAGGATGCAGGATAGCTTTGATTTGTTGGTCAAACTACCTAACTATAATTTGAACCTATAACGTCGCAATTATGATTGCTGTTTTTTCGTTTATACCATGCGATATTGCAGACTTTGGTAATCTCTCAAATAGGTACTGAAGCGCATGCCTCACCTAAAATTAAAGCTGTGAACGCGACTTACATCTTAATGGCCCTTGGTGGTATTTTTTGGACGATTGCCTATATCGATATTATCCGTATTGGAATAAGGGATAAGACTTACGGAATGCCTTTCTGGGCGCTTGCAATCAATCTGGCCTGGGAATTTACAAATGTTTATTTCGGGTATAAAATCCAGGGATTTGTATTGCAGACCAATATCAATATTGTGTGGATGCTTTTCGATTTTGCAATTCTGTACACTTTCATCCGATATGGCAGAAAATTCCTGCCTAAAGGTACCAGCACAAGCTGGTTCTATATTTACACTCTTACAGCAATTGCTATTGCCACGATAACAGAATACCTCATGATGATGGATCTGGGATTTGTAACAGGAACCAGCTATACCGCCTTCCTGCAAAATCTTATGATGTCTGTGTTGTTTCTCTATGAACTATACAAAAGAAAAAGTTCAAATGGCCAAAGCATGCTCATTGCAGTTACGAAATGGCTGGCAACATTATTTTATACCATTGTATTTGGATTTCCCGCATTTCTTGGCATTGGGGAAACCGCCAGATTTGTATTGTTTGTGGGGCTTTGTTGTTCTCTTTTTGACATCATTTATGTTATAGCGCTATACCGCGTTATCCGGGAGGAAAAAAGAGGCGATGGTAAGGGGATTCCTCTTTCAGCGGTTTGGAGACTATAAACCGGGCTATGCCTGCACTTTAGCCTGGAATAAACGCCGGAAAATGATCCGCGGAAATCGATCCTACTATGGTTTGATGATCAGTGCCGATGGAATACAAGTAAGCCATTCCTGTTGTTCTTCCACTGCCTTTTTCCAGTAATCATAACTGATCAGAATAAGGTCCTGCTGATCCATTAAAGGCCTGTTAATCAGGGAACCTTCATCATGTAAAATCACCTGACCAGCCGCATCTTCCTCCATAGCGAAAATGGTACCTCTGAATTCGGGATTTTGCCTGATCACTCCGGACACATCCATAACGGTAATGGATGACTGATTATTCCTGTTTAACTTTTGAGCATAGATCAGCAGAAAATGATCACTGATGGATGACACCGGAACAATAACACGTTTAAACCTCGTTTTCTGTTTGTCAATATAAATACCAACCGGAATTTTGGAAGCTTTTACGATGTTCTTTATTCTTTCATCGAAACCGGAATGCTCAAATAATTTTTCGCGTCCTGTGATTGTATCGTACAATCTTTCAGGATTGATGAACTTGGTTGTGAAACCAAGAATTTTTCCCAGGATAGTACCTTCAAATACACTGCTTCCAAAACCAATCAGTAACAAATCAAAGTGACCGATATTAGCGGTTTGTGTGATCTCACTTTCAATCTGAAGAGAAGGTTTGAACATCGTGGTGACAGGCAGGTTTAGTTTCTTCGCTTCTGATTCTATCGGTTCAAAACTTTCTCTTTCATACTCTTCCTGGTTATACTGATTGAGTTCAGTGCTCGGCGAAAGATGTAACATCGTAACACCTGCCTGGTCGGTATTTTTTCTGATCAGGCTATTGGCAAGCTTTAAAAGCGATACACCTTTTTGCGGACTACTGAAAGAAACCAGGATCTTATATTTTCCCGCTTCAGTCAATATCTCTTCGGGTGTCAGGGTTTTCTTTTCAGGAAGGAATTTATTGATCAGATCCAGGGCTGGCCCGGTCATAAATGTTGTTACAAGCGCCATCAGTACCAGCATAGCAAATATTTCAGGACTAAGCACACCGAGGTCATATCCGATATTGAGTACCACCAATTCCATCAGGCCGCGGGTATTCATTAATGCACCTATCGATAAACTTTCCCGCCAGCTCTGACCGATAAATCTCGCTGCCAATGCACTCCCCAGGAATTTTCCGGCCACAGCCACAGCGATAATAAGAAAACATACTTTCCAGAGATAAGGCTCATTCAGCAGTCCGATCTGGGTTCTTAATCCCGTAAAAACAAAGAACAAAGGGAGTAATAATACAAGAGAAACGTCCTCGAGTTTTTCAATAAAAATATTTCTGAAGTTCACATTCGCAGGCATGATCACTCCAGCCATAAAAGCCCCGAACAATGCATGTATCCCTATTACTTCGGTAGCATATGCTGACAGCAGCATGGTAATCAGGAATATCGCTACTACGGGTTTACTGAGTGATTCCTTGTCAGAATATTTTGCCCCATATCTTTTCAGAAAGGGCTGAACGATCCTGATC
Source organism: Chitinophagales bacterium (assembly GCA_015654495.1). Taxonomy (GTDB): domain Bacteria; phylum Bacteroidota; class Bacteroidia; order Chitinophagales; family Chitinophagaceae; genus Pollutibacter. The sequence continues at coordinate 8,425 of JAATGW010000037.1, read as the reverse complement.
ATAAATATCACATAAACAAGGGCCATCAGAATTGTATAAAAGGCACTTATTATCGAACCGGCTTTCACTACTGCGATTACAGTGGCAAGTATACACCAGGCGGTGATATCATCAGCAGCAGCACATGTAATTGCAATGGCTCCCAGTTTTGTTTTCGACAAACCTCTTTCCTGAACAATTCTTGCCAGCACGGGAAAAGCGGTAATACTCATCGCAATCCCGATAAAAAGGGCAAACGAAAGGAAATTAATTCCCTGAGGTGCAAACCGGGTATATACAAAATAAGATAAAGCAACACCTAAAGCAAAAGGAATGATAATACTTGCATGACTGATCACCACTGCATCTTTTGCTTTATTTTTCAGCACTTTAAGATCCAGTTCCATTCCTACTACAAACATGAACAGGATCAGACCGATCTGACTGAGAAACTGAAGATTTCCCAGTGATTTCACAGGAAAAAGAAAAGCAGATACATCCGGCCAGAAGGCTCCCAGAATCGATGGACCCAATACGATACCTGCAATAATTTCGCCGATCACAGAAGGCTGTCTTATTTTTTTGAAGAGGTATCCGAAAATCCTCGCAATAATAATGATCGAAATAATCTGCAGTAAAAGAATAGCTAACGGATAGCTGACATTATGAAGCATTGTTTCCTGAAAATCAGCCCAGGAAGATGAGTTGGTAGCCGGCGCCTTCACTGCGTGGGCGGCCTGAAGCAGTACTCCTTTCTGTATCACAAAATACATGAGTACAGAAAATCCGACTATAGTGACGGTATAAATTATCAGGTTCCGGTATTTCAGCATAAGATATTAAAGTTCAGAGGTCCGAAGCGTATGCGCAATTTACAACATCCGGCCCGGAAATCATATGAATATCCTGTTACGAAAAATATCTTTAGACGATCTTTTAATCGATGCCATATCAAAAATTCAGACTGAATAAGCAATTTATATACCGCTTATATATTGAAAATTTATTTCTTCAAATCTTTCTGCTTTGAATAACATGTGTTAACTATATTCCATGTTCAAAACCGTCTGTCTATGATTAAAAGTTTTTTTCCGGTTTTCTGTACCGGGTTGATGGCCGCAGGTTCCTGGTATGTGATCACTTCACGCCCTGCAGTTCTTGATGAAACAGATTATCGCCTTTTGTCTGCAATAAATGATACGACAAAAAAAGACAGTATTGTATTTACAGCCGTAAAAGACCTTCCCCTTAAACCCACCCGTGAAATCAAATTCAATACCAAAGAAGGTACATGGATGAGTGTGGATGTTAGTCCGGATGGCAAAACCCTTGCCTTTGATCTGATGGGTGATATTTATACGATGCCCATTGCTGGAGGAACAGCTATTCCTCTTACAACCGGTCTTGCATACGAAACGCACCCACGCTTCAGCCCGGATGGTAAAAAAATCCTTTTTACAAGCGATCGCTCAGGTGCTGATAATATCTGGTATATCGATATGGAAAAGCAGGATACTATCCAGCTCACCAAAGACCGCACCAATGAATTTCCTTCAGCAGTGTGGACTCCCGATGGCGATTATCTAATTGCATCCCGGGGGCGTCGTATTCCGAAGCTATGGATGTTCCATAAAGATGGCGGAGGTGGTATCCAGCTGAATGATCAGCCGGCAGCGATGAAAACCATCGATCCCGCCGTAAGCCCCGATGGAAATTTTGTTTATTACAGTCAGCGTTTTGGTTCCTGGAACTATAATGCACTCCTGCCGCAATATGAAATCGGTGTATATGATCGTAAAAAGGGTCGTTTGAATACAATCACCAGCAGGTATGGATCTGCTTTTACGCCTACCCTTTCGCCTAACGGGCAGTGGATGGTTTATGGAAGCCGGCACGAAGACAAAACCGGTTTAATAATCAGAAATATAAAATCAGGTGAGGAAAAATGGCTGGCCTATCCTGTACAGCGTGATGAACAGGAATCCATTGCTCCTCAGGGTGTTTTACCCGGAATGGCTTTCACGCCTGATAGTAAATCCCTGATTGCATCCTACGGCGGAAAAATCTGGCGATTACCCGTTGACGGTAGCGCTGCATCCGAAATTCCTTTTGATGCAAATGTGAGGCTTGAACTTGGCCCGCGCCTTTATTTCAACTATGCAATAAAGGACACTTCACATGCCCTTGCCCAGCAGATCCGCGATGCAGTTCCTTCACCCGATGGTAAAAAACTTGCCTTCACTGTACTCAACAGATTGTATGTAATGGATTTCCCGAATGGAACTCCCCGCAGACTAACAACCAATAATTTCACTGAGGCGATGCCTGCATGGAGCCCTGACGGAACCCAGATTGTTTTTGTTACCTGGGATGAAAAAGACGGAGGAAACCTGTATAAATATTCCGCAACGAATAAAGAATCCGTTACAAAACTCACAACCGAATCGGCGTTCTATGCACAGCCTGCCTGGAGTTACAATAACAGGATCGCATTTTTCAAAGCACCGAGGCGTTTGTTTAAAGATGCTGAAGATCCTTTTTATAGCGGAGCAGAAGCAGAAATCGCCTGGATACCGGCAAACGGCGGCGCGGTTCAGGTGATTGACAATGCCGGTAATAAAGGAAATATCCATTTCACAAAAGATACTACCAAAGTATTTCTCAATACAGGAGCCGGCAGCCTGGTATCAATCCGCTGGGATGGTACTGATGAAAAGTCTTATGTAAATATTACAGGCATTACAACCTATGGCTCTGTTGCGGAAGATGACCATAAGTCTGCCCCCGCTGAAACAGAAGAAGAAAAATCAACACATATTCACTTTGTGATGGGCCGGCCTACCCTCGTAAAAGATCCTTTGAATTATTGCATGTTGCCTGAAAACAGCAGCATGAAAGAACCACAGAACCTGCCCAGTTCCGCAGGAATAATTCTGATGGCTCCTGAAGGAAATAAAGCTCTCGCCCAGGTAAATAATAATATCTATGTGGTAACCGTTCCGGCTCCCGGAAAAATTGCCAATATCAATGTGGCCGATGCAAAATCCGCCAATTTCCCTTCAAGGCAGCTGACTGAGATCGGTGGCGACTTCCCTGCCTGGGAAGCAAACGGTAAAAAAGTACACTGGTCACTCGGTAACGGTCACTGGGTATATGATGTTTCGCGTGCTGATTTTTTTGATGATTCGGTTAAGGTAGCCCGTAAGGCCGAAGAGAAACGCAAAGCCGATAGTGTTGCTGCACTTACAAAAGCTGGTCCCGAAGCCAAAAAGCTTGCTGATTCGCTATTTAAACTACGCACCGATTCTTTGAAGGCGCTTGCGAAAGCTGATACTGCGAAAGCCAGGAGAGACAGCATCGCCGAAGCAAAATTCAAAAATCCGAAATACGAACCACTTGAAGTTCAGGTGAAAGTTTACTATCCGAAAGACATGCCTTCAGGTACAATCCTTTTGAAAAACGCAAGGGTTATTACCATGAAAGGAAATGAAATAATAGAAAATGGAGACGTGCTGATAGTAAATAACCGGATCCAGGCGGTAGGCAAAACGGGAACACTAACGGTTCCGGCTAATGCCAAAGTGATCGATTGTTCCGGAAAAACAATTACACCCGGGTTTGTTGATACCCATTCGCATATGTGGCCTTTCTGGGGACTCCATAAAACACAACCCTGGATCTATGCCGCAAACCTGGCCTATGGGGTAACAACAACACGTGATCCGCAGACGGCGACTACTGATGTACTTACTTACTCTGATATGGTTGAAGCCGGTGTAACAGTTGGTCCACGCATTTACAGTACGGGACCTGGTGTTGGTTACTGGATGTATAACCTCAGCACCCTGGATCAAACCCGCAACGTGTTGAAACAATATAGCAAGTATTATAATACCCATTATATCAAAATGTACCTGGTTGGTAATCGTCAGGCCAGGCAATGGGTGATCATGGCTGCCAAAGAACAGGGGCTGATGCCAACTACAGAAGGTGGACTCGACTATAAACTGAATATGACCCAATTACTTGATGGCTATCCCGGTCATGAACATGCCATACCTATTTTCCCGCTTTACCAGGATGTTACCAAAACCATTGCTGAATCAAAAATGGCAGTGACTCCCACCCTGCTGGTAGCCTATGGCGGTCCCTGGGCTGAGAATTATTATTATACGGAGGAAAGTCCGGTGAAAGACAAAAAGCTGAACTATTTCACTCCATATGAGGAACTATCGGCAAAGGCCAGGCGAAGAGCAGGTGGACTGGGTGGTTGGTTTACGCCCGAAGATCATGTGTTTCCCAAACATGCACAGGGTATAAAATCAATCGTTACCCAGGGCGGACTTGCAGGAATAGGTAGTCATGGTCAGCTGCAGTGCCTCGGTTATCATTGGGAACTCTGGAGTATCGCAAGCGGAGGTATCACTACCCACGATGCTTTAAAGGTTGCTACGATTCTTGGCGCAACGGCCCTTGGTCTTGACAAAGAACTCGGTTCTCTTGAAGCAGGGAAACTGGCAGATGTTGTTATCATGGACAAGAATCCGCTTGAAAATATCCGTAACAGTAACAGTATTCAGTATGCTGTAAAAAACGGAAGAGTATACGACGGAAATACACTCGATGAAGTGTACCCAACTGCAAGAAAACTGGACAATGAAGTGTGGAAGAAGAATCCGCCTCCGGCTACTACTTCTGTAAAAGAATAGCCTGCGTAAGTTCAACGTTTAACGTAAGGAATGAGGCGGCAAAGTTATATGTTATAGGTTGGAAGTTTAAGGTTGGAAAAAACGTGGGGTTGTCAGGTTATTAAGTTGTCAGGTTATCAGGTATCATTTTAAAACTTGATAACCTGACAACCTGATAACGTATAACCTATAACTTAAAACCTATAACTTTTAACTTCATCATATTCCCGGAAACAAAGGCCTCGCAACACCTTCTCTGAATGGCCATGGAACCGCGATAAGGATAATGATCAATGCAAATATAAAGAACCAGAACGCCTTTTTAAATTTGACTGTATCCGGAACTGCTTTTTTTGACATCCCTCTGCCAAGTGTGATAAGCACAATGGCGATAATCATCATCAATGGATGTTCAACCCAGAAAAAGCGGTAGAATTTGTCTTTCATTACTGTAACGCCCTCAGGTAGCTCAGTAGTAAGGATCCCATAACGACCTACGAACACCTGTAATATTCCCAACAACAATGTGATATGCGCTGCTACCATTGTAAACAGCCAGATTCTTTTATCTGAAGCGGTAAAACTTCTTCCGGATTTCCAGCCTGAATAACTTTTGAATATGGAAACCAGTAATAAAATAATAATTACCCACCGGAGCAGGTTATGAAGATGAACAAGGCCGTTCTGCATAAAAAATATTTAGTGCCGCTAAAGTAAGCATCCAACCGCATTAAGCAAAACCAACTGGTGGCTGGATACTGGTCACTAGATACTGGTGGCTGGTTGCTGGTGGCTGGCTCCAGTGTCAAGCCACCAGTATCCAGTAACAAGTAGCCAGTATCCGGAGCTCAGGGTTCCCAGTCAGCAACAAAAATATTGGTATCTCTTGTGCCTCCGTTATTCCTGTTACTGCAGAAAACGAGTTTTTTTCCATCCGGACTAAACATTGGAAATGCATCAAAGCCACGGTCGCGGCTGATTTTCTTCAATTCGCTTCCATCACTTGTCATTGTATAGAGGTTGAAAGGAAAACCTCTTTTATATTCATGATTAGAGGAGAAGATAATTGTTTTACTGTCGGGCATAAAAGCCGGCGCCCAGTTGGCCTGACCGAAACGGCTAACCTGTTTTACGTCACTGCCATCGGCATTCGCAACAAAAACTTCCATTTTTGTGGGTGCGACAATGTTCTCAGCGAGAAGGGATTTGTATTCGGCAATTTCTTCATCCGTTGAAGGCCTGGATGCCCGCCAGATTATCTTTTTACCATCGGGACTAAACCATGCACCGCCGTCGTAACCGAGTGTATTTGTAATTCGGGTGACCTTTTCCGTTGACAGGTCCATTATATATAAATCCAGATCTCCGTTACGCAATGAGGTAAAGATCATTTTCTTTCCATCGGGCGAAATGGTTGCTTCTGCATCGTAACCTTTGGTATTTGTAAGCTGCTTTACAATCTTACCATTGATATCTGCTTTAAAAATATCAAAGCTTTCATAAACCGGCCAGATATACCTGTTGCCATATTTTGACCTGTCCGGTACCGGCGGGCAGGCTTCCGAGCCGAGATGTGTGGATGCATAAACGATGTGTTTGCCATCTTTCAGAAATGCACCACAGGTGGTTCTTCCTTTGCCCGTACTTACCAGTTTTGGCTCAAATTTATCGCCGTCTTTTACCGGAATTTTGGCAATATAGATCTGATCGCAGGGAATTCCTTCTTTTGCATAGGTCTTCTGAAAAATAAGCCATTTGCCATCAAAACTGAAATAGGCTTCAGCATTATCCCCACCAAATGTCAGCTGCTGCAGATTCTTAATATGAACTTCCTCCGGATACTGGAGTGTATCTGATTTATTGATTTTGTCCTGCCAGACAGCAGTAGGTTTAAAACCAGACAAAGCGAACACAAGAAAGATCGGAAGAGCTGCAGCAAAAATCAGAAAAGGTCTTTTCACACCTGCCATGGAAAGTTTAATTTTGCCCGCGAAGTTATTTTGCAAAGCCATCTGCTTTGTCAGAGAATTGTCACAGTTTAAACAGATTGCCGCGGATGTTATCTACTAAATGGTTTTATGCAGCTTTTTTTTCTATAAATATTCTCCTCTTTTCTTCCTGTGGAAGTTCCGAAAATAAAGTTGAGTTTACGGACAGCGTTGGGGCTGCAATAAACAGCCTTGAAAAAAAGGTAAAGGAGCGCCCCGATTCATTGAATCTGCGTTCGGAACTGGCTGATGCTTACGAGAGTGGCGGGAATACCGGAAAAGCGATCGATATATACGATAGCCTGCTGGTAACTGATAGCCTTAATACGCTATGGTATAACCGAAAAGGTTCCCTGTACCTGAGTATGGGCGATACGGCGTCTGCGCTTTCTTCTCTGGAGGCCTCCATGGCTATTGACCCATCCCAGGCTGATATATTGCTTGAAATGGGATTTATATATGCTGATCTTAAAAATGACTCAGCCCTGATGATCGGGAACTTTTTACAGAGAGCCTCAAAGGACCCGGGTGTAGTGACAAATGCCCTCTACCTGAAAGGAATTTATTTCAGTAACAAAAGCGAGACTGAAAAGGCCATCGCTGTTTTTGACAGTTGTATTGTGAGCGACTACACTTTTATTGATGCCTACCTGGAAAAAGGCATTATGCTGTATAACCACCAGAAATACAATGACGCGCTGGCGGTGTTTGAAAAAGCACGTTCTGTACAGAGTTCAAATGCAGATGCCTATTTCTGGACGGGAAAAGTATATGAAGCCTTAAATAAAAAAGCAGAAGCTATCGACTATTATAAAAAAACCCTCGGCCTTGACGATAAGATAACAGAGGCTGCAGAAAGACTGAAAAAGCTTCAATAGCCGTCATCCGCAAATGAATTTGTAAATTGCAGGATCAAAAATTTATTTAAATGCCTCTTATAGCACCTTCCCTGCTTTCGGCAAATTTTCTTCAACTCGGCGAGGAATGCCGGATGCTGAACGAAAGTGCTGCGGACTGGTTTCATCTTGATGTTATGGATGGCCGTTTTGTACCAAATATAAGCTTTGGAATTCCGGTAATTTCTGCCATCAGAAAAGCCACAAAAAAATTCTGCGATGTACACCTGATGATTGTGGAACCTGAAAAATATATAGAAGCTTTTAAGAAAGCAGGAGCAGATCTTATTTCAATCCATATCGAAACCTGCCCGCATCTCCACAGAAATATCCAGCAGATAAAATCACTTGGGATAAAAGCCGGAGTGGCAATCAATCCGCATACACCGGTTGAATCACTTTATGATATCCTTGGTGATATTGATCTCGTTAATATGATGAGTGTTAATCCGGGTTTCGGCGGACAGGAATTTATACCACATACGCTTAAAAGAATAGAAAAACTCCGTGAAAAAATTGATCTGGAAAATCTCCCGGTTCTGATAGAGGTTGATGGAGGTGTAACTCTTGAAAACGGCGAAGAAATTGTCAGGAGTGGAGCCGACGTTCTCGTTGCCGGCCATACTATTTTCAGCGCACATGATCCCCATGCAGTGATAGCTTCTCTCAAAAAGATGAGCAGGTTTGCAATTCAGGGATAGCATTAAAAAATTATTTCCGGAGAACTTCTAATCATAAAACATAGAACAGACTCAGGGCCATTCAGCGAAAGGCATTGTTTCAGTGATTGGAGTTGAATGATAAATATTTCCCAGCAGCTATTTTTTCAGTTTAATTCTTGTCAGCCATGGATCAGATGTAATAAATAATGCAG